>JAYUWZ010001318.1:0-2233 GCA_043753265.1 Verrucomicrobiaceae bacterium | reverse complement strand
CCTAGGCCGTGGCCCTTGATGTTCTCCGCCATTCCGGCGCGATTGAAGCGCTCGAAAAGGCGGTCCCTGTACTGCTCGGGAATTGCGGCGCCTGTATTGGAAACGGTCACCAATGCCCACTCGCCTTCACGCCGTGCATTGATACGGATTCTGCCGCCCTGAATATTGTATTTCACGGCGTTCTCAGTGAGGTTTTGGAGAACGATTTTCACGCGGCGTGCATCGGCGCGGGCGAAGACGCGCGGTGGGCAGTCGAGGGTGATGATGAGATCTTTTTCCACGCCCAGGGCTTCTGTGTCATCCAGAACCACGGCGAGCAGCGGGGCCATTTCGATGGGATGCGGGTCCAGCTTGAGGCGGCCTGCATCGGCCTGTGCGAGGAGGAGGAGATCCTCCACGAGCGTCGTCAGGCGGCGCGTTTGCTGCATGAGTGTATGGACGGTCTCGCGATCCTGTGCCTCGAGGTAATCGCACATCCGCAATTCATCGAGCCCAGCCCGCAGCACTGCGATGGGCGTCTTGAGCTGGTGCGACGCATCGGCGGAAAAACGTGCCGCGGAGCTGTAGGCGCGCTGCAGCCGGTCGAACGATTGATTCAGCACCGTGGTGAGGCGGGCGATTTCGTCAGAGGCATGGTAATCGGGCAGGCGCTCATCCGGGGATTGGGCGCTGATTCTCTCTGCTGCGGCGGTCATGGCGGAGACCGGCCTCAATGCATGGCTGGTGAGAAGGAGCCCGCCCACGAACACGCCGCCGATGATGAGGGGCAGGACCTGCCAGAAACTGTCTTGGAGCTTGCGGTGCATGTCCTCGATAGTGCCGAGGCGCGTGCCCATCCAAATCGTGGCATCTCCCTGTTTGACCGCGCGCTTGAGCACCGCGATACGGCAGTTTCTCTCAAACAACTGAATCGTATGGTATCCCTCGGGGAGATGAAGGATGTCGGATTTGCGAAGGTTCGCAGACCGATAAAGGGTTTCTCCCGTGGGCCCCGCGACCGTCAGATAGCGGCTCTGGTAGGCGACTGGAATATCGGTGCGCTTGAGGGGTTTCTGCCAGTCGAAGGTGGGTCCGAGGCGGAGCTTGAGTTCATCGAAGAGGCGCTCCGTGTCGCCTGCCAGATCCAAATCCAGCGCCTGGATCTGCTGGTGCTTCATGAAGGGAAGGATAATTACCGCTGCGACGATCAAGGCCAGGGCCGTCAGGAACGCGCAGTAAATGCCGACCTTGAGCTTGAGCGACAGGCGGCTCATTGCGGCGCTCTGAGCGTATAACCAACGCCGCGGACGGTTTCGATCAATTGGTGCTCCTCACCATTGTCGAGTTTCTTGCGAAGCCGCATGACAAAAATCTCCACAGTACGGGTGTCATACTCGTGCTCGCGCTCCCAGATCCGCTCGCAGATTTCTTCACGGCTGAACGTGCGGCCGGGCTCCTGCATGAAAATTTGCAGCAACTCGAACTCTCGTGGTGATAGTGGAATCTGCGTCCCACCCCTCGTGACTTTCCGGTGCACCACATCCATGCGGATGCCTCCCGCCTCCAGGATGGTGACGTTGTCCGGCTGCGGGGTTCTGCGTCCCAGAGCCTCCACGCGAGCCAGCAGTTCCTCCATTGCAAAGGGCTTGGTGAGGTAATCGTCCGCGCCCGCCTTGAGCCCGTTTACGCGGTCGCCTACTTCGCCCCGTGCGGTGAGCAATAATACACGGGTGTGGATTCGCGCCTCTCTCATGCCGCGGAGGACACTGAAGCCATCCAGCGAGGGGAGGTTAACATCCAGGACCAACAAGTCGTATTGACCGGTCTTTGCAGCTTCGAATCCCTCGGCTCCATCGTTGCGGATTTCCACGGAGTGACCCGCGCGGATGAGGGCGCGGGAAACATGGGTGGCGAGCTGGGTTTCATCTTCAACGATGAGTATGCGCATGAAAGTATTGCCCGAGTCTAAGGGGTGATTCACTTTAAGGCAATAAGTGCGCCAACGGAACAACTTCCGCGCGCTACTTTCACGCCGCGATATGGGCCGACAAGTGCCGCACCAGTGAGCGGCTGGTGAGAATCGCCACCGAGTTTGTGAGCTCATCCAATCCGCAAGGTTTTGGAAGAAAGGCATTTGCTCCAGCCGCGAGTGCTTGCTCCTGCGCGTGCTCCCCGCTCCCGCTCAACATGAGCACAGGAGTTTCATCCCCGCGCATGCGCAATTCCTTCAGAATCGAGATTCCATCGATTCCTG
>JAYUWZ010001317.1:0-2235 GCA_043753265.1 Verrucomicrobiaceae bacterium | reverse complement strand
CCAAAATCAACGCTCCCACGGGCAGCTTCGCTCGCTCGAGTCGCGAGGTATTCCGCACTGTTGCCGGATGTGCGAGAATCGAAGTAATCGCGCCGCTCCCATCCACCAGCGCCACTTCCACGCGGCCATTGCGGTTCGCATCCTCCGTGCCATCGGAAAGCGTGTCATCATCGGTGTCAGCCTTGTTGGGATTCGTCATCGTGCCCGCGATGAGATCCGTGCGGCCGCTGTTGAAGTTATAGCTCCACGGCGCGTAAAGTTCATACCCGCCTGGACGTGTCGCATTGCCCGTCACATTGAAAAGCGGCACGTCGCTGTCGCCGATGAAATTTGGGAAGCCATCTCCATTGGTATCCGTCGCAATGTTGGTGCCAGGGTCGCTCGCGGTTTGCCAGCCGACCTCCAGGCCATCCGGCAGTCCGTCGCCATCGGTATCCACAATGTTCGGACTACTTTGGCCGTAAGCAATGGAGAGATGCACCTGCCCATTCGTCCATGCATTTGGGTCTCCGCCCGGTAGCGCGGTAATGGTCTGTTCGCCAATGTCGCTGAGTCCATCGTCGTCGTCATCCGTGTCCGCGGGATTGCTGGGCACAATTTGGCGGAAGAGCACCGTGGCATTGCGGATGTCCTTCGCCTCGGTGCTTGCGGGCGATCCGTTGGTATCCACGCGGGCCTCAAAGGTGAACTCGCCCGCCGTCATGTTCGTCCACAGGAAGCGCCAGAATTGGTGATCGCCCTCGGTGCGCGGATTCGGCGTTCCGTCGTTTATCAAAGTCGCCGTCCCGACACCACGCGTGAACACGATGCTCACCGCCTGTGCAGCGTTGTCGGTATCCACCTCGATGATGGTCTGCCTCTGCTCCGCCGTGGGCGCGGGCACATCGGGCAGCAACAATTCGTAGCGCTTTCCATCGCTGTCAAACTCGGGCGGATTGATCACGCTCACAAATGGCCCGGGGGCCACGGGCTGCGCCCGGACGATGCGCGTGGCGACTAATGCGGAATTGCCAGGGCGCGTCATCGTCACCTCGATGGTATGCAGGAAATCGAGGTTGTTGTTGTAAAGATTCGGGAGCGCGAATTGGAAATCGTGATAGCCAGGTGCCGAGTTGAAGACGATGGGCAACGCCTGCGCAGGTTGCATGATACCACCCACATTTTCTCCACTCAGGTCGCTGGCAATTTTCACCGACAGGCGCGCACGCAAATCCGCCTCACTCAGGCCATCGCCCAACGTGTTGGTAAAGCGCACCTTCATCACATAGCCCTCGCCCACCACCTGCCCATCCTGCTGCGGAAACGCGACAAACATTCGCAGGTTCGGTCCCGCAGTGTTTACATTCCGCGTCAGTTCCGTGTGCCACGCAGCAGCGGCACTGAGCGTGAGATTCTTCGAAGAGGATAGCTCCAGCAGCCGCACCTTGATCGTCGCCGTGCCGCTCGACGGAATGTTTTTGTAGTCGAAACGAAACTCGCGTGGAAACGCGCTCTGGATGTTCAGCGAAGCCGTCACCTCCGAGGCCCGCTGCCAGCAGGCGGGCAGGTTTGCGTCAAAGGTCCCGTTGCCATTGATGTCGGTGAAAGCCTCGCCGCCGTCGCGCGTGCCGTTGCCGTTCGAGTCCGTGAATGGCTCGGGGCCACTGCCATTGCCATTCTGCGCGCCGGTCGCCGCGTCATCGTTCGTGGCGTCGGAATCCACGATTTGGTACCACACCTCGCTCACGTCCTGATTCGCGCGCACCACCGCTCCGTAATTCGCCCCGCCGAGCGTATCGCCCTCATTGGGAAATTTGATTTCCCCCTGCACCGTCTGCGTGTCGTAGTAGAAGGTCTGCGTCCACGTATTGTAGATGCTCGCCTTGCCGCCACGGTTCAGAAACGCCCGTGCCCGCAACACATGGAATCCCTCCGAGAGTCCCGTGCGTTCTTCCCCGTAGTCGTTATGAGGACGCACCTTTGCCGTCGTCGCGTTGAAGTTGTTGATCTGGAAGACCGTCTCCATCCGCTTCTTGATGTCTACACTGCCCGCGTTGCTCGGAAACACGGAGCCCGCGCCCGGGTGATATGCGCCAATCTTGTAGCGAATCACCGTGCCCGCAGTCTGCGCGGGAATCGTCCCCTGCCACCAATCGGTCACGTTCCCTCCATCCGGGCTCCCATTGACGTCAAACGTCATCGACACCACTTTCGTCGTCCCCGTTGGCGTGCCGCCACTGCCCTCGGGCGCGGAGC
>JAYUWZ010001316.1:0-2236 GCA_043753265.1 Verrucomicrobiaceae bacterium | reverse complement strand
CGATAGTCCGTCGCCGATAATCACTTCTCGCAAGTGCCTGTGTGGTGATTGGTTACTTTGTGCGGCCGGATTATCGGCGATAAAGGCGATGGGAGGGAGCGCCCGCGCGGAGCGCCTTGGACTGCGGTGGCAATCGACACCGCCTTCGGATGGGCATTGCGGGTGGGCAGCAGCGCACATCCCCGGATTATCGGCGATGGATGCGATGGCTCCGCTTGGTGGCCCGACGCTCTGCGCCGGGTCTACCAGGAACAGTTCGCGGGCATTGTGCGCAGTTTGGGAATTATTGGGGGTGACGCCTTCCAGTCTGGTTGCGTGGGGTTGGTTCGTGGAGCGTTCCACAGCCCCCTCATTCCCTCCCCAAGGCGGACAGGATGTCCGCGCTACATTGTTCCGTTCATTCCTGTCTGCCTTCCTCCGTTCCATGGCGGAGAATATGGCATGGTTCGCGGGGAATTGCGATGGGATTTACGATCTATGATGGATGATTTACGATTTGCACGCGGTGGCGCGCGAAGCGCTGAAACAACCCGCATTGCTTCCCGTCCCTCCCTATGACAAGTTCTTGGGCATGATTCTCGATAAAGTGCCCGATGTGCAGCGGCTTTCTGCCGATGAGAAATGGCAGCTTATTGATGAGCTATGGCAGGAGCTCCTTCCGCGAGCGGATCATGAGCCACGTCCCGAGATTGTCGCGCTGCTGGAGTCGCGGATGGCCGAGTATCGTGCAAACCCCCAGTCTGCCTCTCCCTGGAGCGAAGTGAAGGCGCGGCTGCGTGCGACCCGTGGGGCGTGATGGAGTTGCTAATTCTGGCAAGGGCGGAATCCGAGGTTTTGGAAATCCAAGCACGTCTTGCGGATATCTCCCAGAGCCTTGGTGACCGTTTCTCAGAGCGTATTGAGGCCGCCTTGGACCGCATCGCAGGCTTTCCTCATGCCGCTCTGCATGGCCATGGCCGCCGCCCTCAGGGGCACTCAGATATATCCGGCTACCGGCGCTGCAGCAGGCTCATTCCCATCCGCGTGCGCCTGTGCGAAGTGCCTCCTCGCGAGCCGTAAGCGATTTTCCGTCATTAAGTTTGTGAGTAACGTTCGCAAGCTGCTTGTCCCGCAGCATTCGCGCGTCTTCAGAAGTAAGCTTGAGTGAAACACAAGTAAGCAAGTCGTCAAACCAAACACCACTCGCTGATTAGGTTCGACTCCTTGCCTCTCATGGCATTTGTTTAATCCATGTCCTTCGCCACCTTTGATGCCCGCTCGGTAACGGTTCGAGACCTGTTGAACCCTCATTCCGAGACACATATCGTCGTACCTCAGTTTCAACGAGGTTACGAGTGGAAAGCGAAGCAGGTC
Organism: Verrucomicrobiaceae bacterium; assembly: GCA_043753265.1. GTDB lineage: Bacteria > Verrucomicrobiota > Verrucomicrobiia > Chthoniobacterales > Chthoniobacteraceae > SXWH01. The sequence continues at coordinate 883 of JAYUWZ010001316.1, read as the reverse complement.
ACCGCGTTTTGGACTGACATTCACCGGTTTCATGAAAACAAGGACGCAATCGAAGCCTCACAAACCTATTTTATGGGGCCGATCGTCATCCTCGAGAAGGCGCGAGACAACACCCAACTTTTAGACGGGCAGCAACGCTTGGTTACGATCACAATCTTACTCAGCGCGCTGCGGGATTTTGCTGCTGCCATAAGCGAGGGAGGTAAGGAGTTCGCAAGGGAGACACAAATGGTGAGCATACTGAGTGAAGGCGGACAGAGAATGCTTCAACTGGGCGAGACAGATGACAATTTTTTCCGTGACGAAATCCAATCATTCCCGCCTCAGAAGGCCGTGGGTAGACCCTTGCGCACACATAAAAACATCACATGGGCCCGGAATTTTTTCAAAGCGGAACTGGAGAAAATTTGCCCCGCTTCGAATCCGGTCCACGCTTTAAAATATTTGCGAGCGATTAGAGCCACACTCTTGGTATGCGTCAAACTCGCCTGTATTCCAGTAGCGTCGGAGAAAGACGCAATTCAGATATTCACGACATTGAATAATCGGGGGCTAAGGCTCGCAGTTCCCGATTTATTTTTGGCTTATTTAATAGGAAAAGTCAGGGATCGCGTGACTCGCGATCTTGTTCGGAGCCTCTGGACAACCATTATCGAAGCCCTTGGCAGTCACGATATCGACAAATTCGTAAGGCACTTTTGGGTATCCCGTCACGGCGACCTCAAAGCCGTCGATCTGTTTACTGAGTTGCAGGATTTCATCGAGGGAAAGGGAAATGACCCGGTTCAGTTTGTCCGGGAATGCGCACTTGAATGCCAGGCATATGTCGCGATTTTGAACGCGGATGAGACCGAGTTGAAGGGCGCCGCTGTCCACGTGAAAA
>JAYUWZ010001315.1:0-2245 GCA_043753265.1 Verrucomicrobiaceae bacterium | reverse complement strand
CTGCGGACACCGCAGTGGCCGTGAATCCGAAAGACCCGCGTTATGTGCACTTGATTGGGAAGATGGTACTGCGAGCGTTGCCACTGGAGCAACCGCGTGAGCAGCGGCTCATTCCAATCATCGCGGATGAGCATGTGGATTTTGAGTTCGGCACAGGTGTGTTGAAAGTGACACCTGCGCATGACAAGGCGGACTTTGAAATCGGCCTGCGGCACAAACTGCCGGTGATCGACATCCTGACGCCCGACGCAAAGATGACCGCCGAGGCGGGCACCGAGCTCGCGGGATTGGATCGCTTTGTGGCGCGCAAGAAAGCGGCGGAGATTCTGGAAGCTGCGGGTGCGCTGGACAAGGCGGAGCCGTATACAAACAACGTGGGATTCAGCGAGCGCGGCGGCGTGCCTATTGAGCCGCGGCTGAGCGAGCAGTGGTTTTTGAAATACCCGAGTGTGGAGGAGGCAAAGGCGTGCGTGGCCGATGGGCAGATGCGCTTTTTCCCCGACCGCTGGGCAAAGGTGTATGACCACTGGCTTGGGGGAATTCAGGACTGGTGCATCTCGCGGCAGGTGTGGTGGGGGCATCGCGTGCCGGTGTGGAACCGCGGTGACGAAACCTATTGCGGAATCGAAGCTCCCGAGGGCGATGGCTGGACCCAAGACTCCGACGTGCTGGACACGTGGTTTTCCTCGTGGCTGTGGCCTTTTGCCACGATGGGCTGGCCGGACAAGACGGACACGCTTGCACGTTTTTACCCGACCACGGATTTGGTGACCGGGCCGGACATCATCTTCTTCTGGGTGGCTCGCATGATCATGGCGGGCTATGAGTGGATGGGCGAACTGCCGTTCAAGAACGTGTATTTCACGGGCATCATCCGCGACAAGCAGGGACGGAAGATGTCGAAGTCGCTGGGCAATTCACCGGACCCGCTGGATCTCATCGCGAAGTTTGGCGCGGATGGGTTGCGCTTTGGCGTGATGCGCAGCGCGCCGCTGGGCGCGGATGTGCTCTTTGACGAAAAGAACGTGGAGCTGGGCCGCAATTTCTGCACGAAGGTGTGGAACGCCGCGCGCTTCCGGCAGATGCACAATGACGCCGAAGCACCCGAGGGCGAGGTGACGGAGAATGAAATAAACACGGAGCTGCTGACAAGCGACGACAAGTGGATTTTGCTCCGACTCGATGCGGCCATTGCCACGGTGAGCACGGCGCTTGATGAGTATCGCTTTAGCGATGCGGCGAATGCGCTCTATACGTTCTTTTGGAGTGAGTATTGCGACTGGTACCTGGAGGCGAGCAAGGCGTCGCTGAGCAGCGGCGATGCAGCGCGAAAGGCCAACACGCTGGCGGTGATGGATTTTGTGCTCTCGCACACGTTGCGGCTGTTTCATCCCTTTCTGCCCTTCATCACCGAGGAGTTGTGGCAGGGCATGGGCTTCTCGAAGGACATGCCTGCGAAGCAGGGCGGCGAGTCGATCATGTTTGCACCGTGGCCGAAGGCCTTCACGCAGGATGAGCGCGATTACTTCCGTCTCGATGAAAGCGACGAGCGGATCGCGAATGCGAAATTCGAAGTGGTGGGCGCGGGCCGCGCGCTACGCCGCGATTTCAATATCGCGTCGAACAAGCGCGTGCGCTTTGTGCTGCGCCGCACCGAGCCGCTCGCCCCGCACGAGCGCGATGTGCTGGCGCTGCTGCTATACACCGAGGCTTTTGAAGTGGTGGACGCGCACTGGCTGCCGGCCTCCGGCACACCGACTGCGATCACCCCGATGGGCGACCTCTTCATGCCACTGGACGGCCTGATCGATGTGGTCGCCGAGCGCGAGCGCATCGACAAGGAAATCGCCAAAGTGGACGTGGAACTCGGCAAGGTGCGGGCGAAGCTGGCGGATGAAAATTTCGCCTCGAAAGTGCCTGCCAAGGTGCTGGAGGATCACCGCCAGCGCGAGGCCGACTGGGCGGACAAGCACGCGCAGCTCGTGAAGATGCGGTCGACGCTGGGGGTGTAGTGGGGGATTTATTTAATCAAACTCATCCGTTGAATGCCTGGGTATAATGGCAAAGTGAAGAGGAGAAGCCGAAGGACCGAAGTGTCGCGCCGAAGGTGCGCAAGAGCATAGCCTAGCGGCCAAGCGAAGCGCGGCCCTAGTGCATCGTCATGCGTGAACTGATGGTAAAGGAAGCGAGAAATATTTTAGATATATATTGTACTTTTATTATCAGTGTATAAATGGGGCGGATG
>JAYUWZ010001314.1:0-2245 GCA_043753265.1 Verrucomicrobiaceae bacterium | reverse complement strand
TGGGTCGATGAGCGCAGGTAAGGTTCGGGGTCCGTGCGATTGAGGTCCCGGTAAGCGTAAAACGCCAGATCGGCCGTGGAATTGGACCTCCGCATCCTCAAGACCACCCTCCTCGCCGCAGCCGGACTGCTTTCGGGCGGGACCACATTTGCCGCGCCCAAGCGCAGTGCAAAAAAAGTGATTATCATCGGCGCGGGCTTTGCCGGCCTGGCATGTGCGCATGAGTTGCGGGCACGCGGATTTGCTGTGACGGTGCTGGAGGCCCGGAAACGTGTGGGGGGGCGGGTGCTGACTTTCAAAGACTTTGTGAAAGGCGCGACGATTGAAGGCGGCGCGGAACTCATTGGGTCGAATCATCCCGCCTGGATGGGCTATGCGAAGAAGTTCAAGCTGGGCTTCCGGGATGTGACCGAAGACGACGCGGACTTCCCCGTGCTGCTCGGCGGCAAGCGGCTCTCGGCCAAGGAATCCGAGGCCCTCTACGAGGAGATGGAGCATTCCTACAGCGGCATGAACGCGGACGCGCGCGGCGTGAATGCCGATGCGCCGTGGCAGTCGCCCAACGCGGAGGCGCTGGACCGGAAGTCGACGGCCCAGTGGCTGCGCGGGCTCAATGTTTCGAAGGTTTGCAAGCAGGCGCTGGCGACGGAATTGCAGAATGACAACTCCGTGCCGCTGGGCCGGCAGAGCTATCTGGGCAATCTCGCACAGATCAAAGGCGGCGGCGTGGAAACCTATTGGACGGAGAGCGAAGTGTATCGCTGCAGCAATGGCAACCAGAGCCTCGCGACCTCGCTGGCAACCAGTGTCGGGCGGGATCATATCCGCCACGAGACGCCTGTGCGTTCGGTCCGGATCCTCGACGACAAGGTGGTGGTGACGACAGCAAACGGCGAAGTCGTGGAGGGCGACGAGGTGGTGGTGACGGTGCCGCCGAGCGTGTGGGGGCGCATTCATTTCTCTCCCGGCCTGCCCTCGGGGTTGAGCCCGCAGATGGGCGTGGCGATCAAGTTTCTCACCGCAGTGAAGACGCGTTTCTGGCGCGCTGCAAAACTGGCTCCCGATGCGCTGACGGACGGGATGATCGGCATGACGTGGGATGCCACGGACAGCCAGTCAGCAAAGCATGGCGCTGGGCTCACCGGCTTCTCTGGCGGCCCCTCCGCCAACAAGGCGCGCCATAGCGAGGACTGGCGCGCGCACACCGGCCTGCGCAAGGCGATGGAGGAGATTTACCCCGGGTTCCAGCAGCAGTGCTCGGGCTCGCGGTTCATGGACTGGCCCGGCGACCCACTCGTGGGCGGCGGCTACTCCTTCCCTGCCCCAGGCCAGGTGACCACCGACGGCCCCCTGCTGGTCGCGCCACACGGACGACTGCACCTCGCAGGCGAGCACACGTGCTACAAATTCGTGGGCTACATGGAAGGTGCGCTGCAATCGGGAATCCGCGCCGCAAGGGCCATCGCGCGCCAGGCGGTCGCCCACGCGGCGCGCTAGCCACCATGCCTGATAAAGCCGAGTTGCGCCGCGTGATGCGCGAACGCCTGCCGCTGCCCGCCGAACTGCGGGCGGAGAAAAGCGCGCGCATCTGCAAGGCAATCCTCGCGCTGCCAGAGTGGGCATCCGCGCGGACAGTGGCGCTCTTTGCACCGCAGGAGCGCGAGCCAGATATCGACGCTCTGTGGGCTCATGCGACCGGGAAGATTTTTGCCTATCCGCGCATGGAAGGCGAACGGCTGGGGCTCTATGCGATATCCGCAGTGGAAGAGCTTGTCCCAGCACGATGGGGCCTCCGCGAACCCGCCGCTGCCGTGCCTGTGCCACTGGAGTCGGTGGACCTCGTGCTCATACCCGGGGTGGCCTTTACACAGGCTGGCGCTCGCTGTGGACGGGGCGGCGGATTTTACGATCGCTTCCTCGCCTCCCTGCCGGGCCGAGCGCGGCGCATTGGGGTCTGCTTTGCCTTGCAGATCGTGGACGAGGTGCCCATGGAGCTGCACGATTTGGGGGTCGACGCGGTAATCACCGAGGAAACGCCCTGAGCCTCCCTCCCCTACTCCGAACTCGGAGGGGTCATCTCAAATTTCGGAATCGGAACGAGCACTGGGCGGGAGTCTTCGGTGAGGCCAATGAATGAGCCTTCAGCGACGCTGTCGCAGGAGATCACGTGGTAGCTGTTATACGAAAAACTCTCGCCCGTGGTGAGCCGTGGGAATTTCCCGACCACCCCATCGCCCTCCACGAC
>JAYUWZ010001313.1:0-4947 GCA_043753265.1 Verrucomicrobiaceae bacterium | reverse complement strand
GCGCGGTGGCTGCCAACAGCACCATCAACTCGATGTCACGCCTCGTCGGCCCGGCGATCGCCGGCGTGCTCATCGCCACCGTCGGCGTCGGGACGTGCGCTGCTGTGCGCGGGGGCGCTGCTGCCAGCGTGGCGGCTGTGGGGCGGCATTGCGTGGCGCGAGGCGAATTTCCCGGTACTTGCGGATTTCGAAGACCAGGCGGAGTTTCGCATGTGGCGGGCGGTGATTCAGAATGACATGCCTTACGGCTCGCACGTGGCGCTGAGCCGGGAGCATGTGGCGCATGGGGTGCAATCGGCGCGTATTGCGATCGACGTGCTGGGGGCTTACCCAGGGACACGATTCTACCTGGCGGACCAGGACTGGCGCGGATACCGCGAGCTGGCGTTCGATGTGTACAATCCGGCGGATGCCTTTGAGCTCTCGCTGCGCGTGGATGATAACCTGCCCGCGCCACGCCACGATGATCGCTACAACGGCGCACTGCGCATGGAGCCGGGGTGGAACCGTGTGCGCGTGCCGCTGGCAGAGATCGAACATGGGGCGCGGAATCGGCCCTTGAACATGGACAAGATTCGGAGGCTGATCTTTTTTATCGATCATCCGCCGAAGGCACGGGTGTTCTTTCTGGATTGGGTGCGGCTGGAGTAAGTGAACGTCCAACGCCGAACACACAACGTCCAACACCCAACGTCCGAGGGGGCAAGCGACGGACCGCTGAGGCGGTGGCGAGAAAACTGCGATGGCTCGGAAGGTTCTCCCACCACCGCCCATCTGCGCCCTGCCGCCAGAGCGGGAGCAAGCTCCCGCACTCCAGATTGCGGCACGCCTTTCGTCAGAGCTGGTTGATTATACGCCCTAGATGTGGATGGCGTGGCCGTAGGCTACGCCGGTGGCCTCGTGCACGGCCTCGCTGAGCGTGGGGTGCGCGTGGATGGTGGCCTCGATGTCGTCCTTGGTGAGCTCGCAATTAATTGCGAGGCCGAGTTCGGCGATCATCTCGGTGGCCTCGGGGCCGACGATGTGCGCGCCGAGCAATTCGCCGTGCTGCTCGCCGTAGATGAGCTTCACGAAGCCGTCCATCTCGCCGATGGCGCGGGCCTTGCCGCTGGCCATGAACGGGAATTTGCCGACCTTGTATTTAAGGCCCTTTTCCTTCGCGGCGCGCTCGGTGATGCCGACGCTGGCGACCTGCGGGTGGCAGTAGGTGCAGCCGGGGAAGACGGTGACTTTCTTGGGCTTGAAGCCCTGCACGAACATTCCCTCGACGGCATTCACCGCCTCGTAGCTGGCGACGTGTGCGAGCCATGGCGGCCCGATGATGTCGCCGGCTGCGTAGACGCCGGGGATGCTGGTCTCGTAGCGATCGTTTGTCTCGATGTAGCCGCGGTCGGTGAGCTTGAGTTTCTGCGTGCCGCCGGGCAGCAGGGGCTGCACGCCGATGGCGACGAGCGCGACATCGGCCTCAAGCACCTGCTCCTTGCCGTCCGCGCCTGCGACGGTGATTTTCACGCCGGTCGCGGTGACCTCGGTCTTGGTGGTCTTGGTGTTGGTGAGCACTTTCATGCCCTGCTTCACGAAGGCTTTTTCCACGACGGCGCAGACCTCGGTGTCCTCCACGGGGAGGACGCTGGGCATCATCTCCACCATGGTCACTTTCGTGCCGTAGGCGTTGTAGAAATAGGCGAATTCGGCGCCGATCGCGCCCGCGCCGATGATGACCATGCTGGCGGGCTGCTTGGGAAGCACCATGGCCTCGCGGCTGCCGATGACCTTTACGCCATCGAAGGGCAGGCCGGGCATGGGGCGGGAGACGCAGCCGGTGGCGACGAGGATTTTGGGCGCGGTGTGCGTTTCCGTTTTACCGTCGGCGGCCTTCACGGTGACGGTGCCGGGCTTGTCCATGGAGGCTTCGCCGCGGATGTAGTCGACCTTGTTTTTCTTGAAGAGGAATTCGATGCCGCCGGCGTTTTTGTCGCTGACGTCGCGGGAGCGCTTGATGATTTTGCTCCAGTCGTATTCGAGGCCGGTGAAGGCCATGCCGAACTCGCCGGCGCGGTGCTTCATGAGGTGGTAAAGCTCGGCGTTGCGGAGGAGCGCCTTCGTGGGAATGCAGCCCCAGTTGAGGCAGGTGCCGCCGGCACGCTCTTTTTCCACGCAGGCCACGCGCTTGCCGAGTTGAGCTGCTTTAATCGCGCCAACGTAGCCCGCGGGCCCGCCGCCGATGACAATGAGATCGTAGTTTGCCATAAGAATAGAAAGTAAAGCGGGGCGCTCGATGCGCACCCGCGAAACCTCCAACATGGGAGGGGGCGGCGCTGGGCGTCAAAGGGAAACTGCGCGGAGTGAGTGCTGAGAACATTGGGACACCCAACTTTCGCCGAACCGGGGTGGAGTTCTCGCGCGCTCGGCGAGAGAGCCCACCCCAATTCAACACTTGCCAGAGGAAAAACCGTGGGCATAGTGCGCCCCCTTTTTCCCGCTGCGACGGCGGGGGAGATAACTTTCAACCAACCGTTCAACACCAAAATCACCACCAGCCATGGCCAACGCGAATGATCTGCGCAAAGGAATGTGCATCCGATATAACAGCAACCCGGCAATCGTGCTGGAAGTCATGCACCGCACGCCGGGCAACCTGCGGGCGTTTGTGCAGGTAATCATCCGCTACATCGGCACCGGCAAGAGCGCCGACATCCGGTTTGGCAGCACCGACAAGGTGGACCAGGTGGAAGTGGAGCGCAAGAAGCTCGACTTCTCTTACAAGGACCAGACGGGCTATCACTTCATGGACCCCGACAACTACGAGACCATCAGCTTCGATGAGTCGTTCGTGGGCGACAACAAGGATTACCTGACGGAGAACCAGCGTGTGGACATCCTCTACGTCGAGGGCAAGGCGGCGAGCATCGAGCTCCCCTCCACCGTGATCCTGACCGTGACCGAGAGCCCTGAGGGCGTGCGTGGCGACAGCGCCAACAACGTGCAGAAGATGGCGACGCTCGAAACCGGCCGCGCCATCCAGGTCCCTCTCTTCATCAAGGAAGGCGAGAAGATCAAGGTCAACACGACCGACTGCTCCTACCTCGGCCGCGCCTAGTCCGCGCACGGAAGTTTTTCACAACACCCGCGCCGGGCAACCCGCGCGGGTGTTTTGTTTTCGCGGCGGGGGATTGCCCGCGCACCCAATTCGAGATTATCTTTTCACCATGGCTTTCATCACCACAGCGATCGACTACACCAACGCCCCGCCGCACATCGGCCACGCGTATGAGAAGATTCTGGCCGACGTACTCGCGCGCTACCAGCGCCTGAGGGGCGAGCCCACGTATCTGCTCACGGGCGTGGATCAGCATGGCCAGAAGGTGCAACAGGCCGCCGCAAAGCAGGGCGTGGAGCCGCAGCATTTCGTGGATGAGCTCTCGGAGAGATTCATCGCGCTGTGGAAGCGTCTCGATGTGCAGTTCGACGGATGGGCCGCCACCACGGCTCCGCTGCACAAGCAGTGCGTGCAGGAAATCCTGCAGGCGCTCTACGACGCGGGCGATATTTACCAGGCCCCCTACAAGGGGTTCTATAGTGAGCGGCAGGAGCAATTCCTTACCGACAAGGAGCGCGGCCCGGATGGCAATTTCGGCCCGGAATGGGGCGTGGTAAAGGAACTCGAGGAGACGAACTGGTATTTCCGCCTCGGCAAATACAAGGAGTGGCTCGTGGGTTTTATCGAGAGCACCCCAGGCCTCGCATTCCCCGAGTACCGCCAGCGCGAACTGCTCAATGCTGCACAGAAACTGGAGGGCGACCTGAGCATCTCCCGGCCCAAGGCACGTCTCACCTGGGGCATCGAGCTTCCGTTTGATAAAGAATGCGTGACCTACGTGTGGTTCGACGCGCTGGTGAATTACGTGAGTTTTGCCGGCTATAAGCAGGCACGCGGCGCGGACGGCGCGCTCGCACCCAGCTTCCCCAATCCTCCTGCACCCGGTTGCACGTGGCCCGCGCTGCACGTCATCGGCAAGGATATCATCATCCCCGCCCACGGCATCTACTGGCTGTGCATGCTCAAGGCGATGGGCTTTCGCGACGACCAGATGCCGCGCCTGCTCGTGCATGGCTACGTGAACATCTCCGGGGAAAAAATGAGCAAGTCGCTCGGCAACATTCTCGATCCGCACGCCGTCGCGGATGGCGTGGGCACGGCCATTCGCCGGAAGTTTGAGAAGGACAACGAGGGCGCCGCAAAGAAGGGCAAGCCGCTCATTCCCGAGGAAGAAATAGCCGCATTTGCCAACCGCTGCGGCCCTGAGGCGTTGCGCTATTACCTCATGCGCGATTGCGCGGTGGGCGGCGACATGGACTTTATCGATGAACGCCTCATTGGCCGCTACGATTCCGACCTGGCAAACTCGCTGGGCAACCTGCTGAACCGCACGCTGAGCATGGCTCAAAAGTATCACGGCGGTGTGGTGCATGAGCCGCCCGCGGGGACTGATGAATTTGAATTCCAGGGCCAGACCATCCGCCTCGGCGAGATTGCCAGGACGCTGGCACCTTCCACCGTGTCTGCCTACTGCGAGCTGATGGACACGCACAAGGTGAGCAACGCGTTGGAACAGATCTACCAGTTTGCCATCGCGTGCAATGGCCTCATCGAGCAGGCCGCGCCGTTCAAGCTCGCGAAGGACGAGGCGCCCGAACGCCAGAATCAGCTCAAGGCGGTGCTGTACACGCTCGCGGAATCCATCCGCATCATCGCCATCCTCATCGCACCCGTGCTGCCGCAAGCTGCGACGGGAATCCTTGCGCAGCTCAATATTCACACGTCCCCGACCCTGGCGGATGCTACATGGGGTGGATTGAAAACCGGCCATCAGCTTGGCATGCCCACGCCGCTTTTCCCCCGGCTGGATACTGGGGTGAAGTGAAGATAAACCTGCTGGCGATCTT
>JAYUWZ010001312.1:0-4948 GCA_043753265.1 Verrucomicrobiaceae bacterium | reverse complement strand
CGCGGCTCGATAGCGACAAGGATGGTGCGGTTTCCGGGACGGAATTTTCCGTGGGGTGGGACAATTTTGCCGAGCTCAGGGAGCAGCTCTCCTCGCGCTTTCCGAAAGTGGTCGCCGCTCCGGAGAGCAAGCCGGCAGGGACGGCTGTGACGGAGTCGCCACGGCAGGGGCCAAAGGAATTGCTGGCGACGGAGGCTGGCATTGGCGTGCTCATTCCGGATGTGGCCCTTGCACAGCTCGACGGCAAGCCGTGCAAGCTTTCGGACTTTGCGACTGGCAAGGTGACGGTGATCGCGTGTGTGAGCAGCACCTGCCCCATCGGCAAACGCTACCTGCCGACGCTGGCTGCGATTGAGAAGGAGTACGGCGCGAAGGGGGTGACTTTTTTGCTCGTGGGGCCGACGAAGACGGATGCTGATTTGCGTGCTTCCCTGGATGCTGCGGGCATCAAGGCGGTGTGCGTGCGCGACCCGCAGAATATGCTGCTGAAAACGCTGGGTGCGACGGCCACGACGGATGCCTTTGTGATCGATGCGCGCCGCACGCTGCAATACCGGGGCGCGGTGGATGACCAGTATGGGCTCGGGTATTCGCTGGATGCACCCCGCACGCGCTTTCTGGCGCTGGCGCTGGATGCGGTGCTGGCGGGGCGTGTGCCTGCGCTTGCAGCGACCGAGGCACCAGGGTGCGCTCTGGATCTCGCGGAGGCAAAGCCCGCAGCGGTGGGGGCGATTACTTTTCACAACCGCATCTCGCGGCTGCTCCAGCAGAATTGCCAGGAGTGCCATCGCACGGGAGGCGTCGCGCCGTTTCCGCTCATCAGCCACGAGGACGTAAGCGAGCACGCGGGGATGGTGCGCAAGATGGTGGAGCAGGGGCTCATGCCGCCGTGGTTTGCCGCGCCAGCGGAAAAGGGGAAACACACGCCGTGGGCGAATGATCGCAGTCTCTCGGAGCGCGACCGCGCGGACCTGCTCGCGTGGCTGGCAGGCGGGAAGCCGCTGGGTGAGGAGAAGGACGCGCCGCTCCCCCGCACTTGGCCCACGGACGAATGGGCCATCGGGAAGCCGGATGCGATTTTCCAGATCGCGCAACCCTTCCAGGTGAAAGCGACGGGCGTGATGCCCTACCAGACGGCCCGCGTGCCCACGGGATTTGCGGAGACGCGGTATGTTTCGGCAATCGAGGTGATGCCGACCGCGCGAGACGTCGTGCACCATGTGCTCGTGTATGCCGATGCGAGCCGTGGGGCGGCTTTGCGAAGGTTTTTGCGGCGGGGGCAGATCCAGGATGACGAGGAGGAGGGCGGGTTTCTCGCGATCTATGTGCCGGGAAACAACACGCTGATTTACCCCGAGGGATTTGGCAAAGCGATCCCTGCCGGAGCCACGCTGCGGTTTCAGATTCACTACACGCCGAATGGCAAGGCCACGGAGGATCAAGTGCGCGTGGGGATGAAGTTTTGCAAGGAGCCGCCGCAGAATGTGGTCTTGAATGCTGGCATCTCCAACAAGCGCTTCAGCATTCCGCCGGGTGCGGGAAATCACGAGGTGACAGCGCGGCTGCCGGTGCCTGCCGAGGTGCGTGTGCTGGCATTCCTCCCGCACATGCATTTGCGCGGCAAGGCGTGGCGCTACGATGCAATCCTGCCGGATGGAAGCCAGCAGACGATGCTGGATATCCCGCGATATGATTTCAACTGGCAGCTGCTTTATCGCTACGCGGAGCCGCTCGCGCTGCCCGCAGGCACGACGATCCAGGCCAAGGCGTGGTTTGACAACAGCACGGCGAATCCCGCGAATCCTGATCCGAAGCGCACGGTGGGGTGGGGGCCGCAGACGTATGATGAGATGATACTGGGGTACATTGAGTATTACATTCCGCAGCGCGGGACGGCTGGGCGGTAAAGGTTGCGAGTTCCTACGGTTTCACGCCCATCGCCGGTTTTACCATCCCTTAACAATACTCGCCGTAACACGCGCAACGGGGCGGGGTTTGCGCATGGGTGCAGCGCAAGCATTTCGCGAGCGCTGCGAAAACTCGAAACCCAAAAACACAACAACATGAAAGCACTCCTCACAACCCTCGGCACGCTGGCCATCGCCACGTCGCTCACCTTTGCAGAAGACAAGCCGCCCGGCCCACCGCCAGGCGGCGAAGGCCACGGCCCCGGCGGCGGCAAGCGCCCCAAGCCGGAGGAAATTTTCAAGAAGCTCGACTCCAATAGCGACAGCGCCATCACCCTCGATGAATTCAAGGCCGGCCCAAGGGGGCAGGAAGATCCCGCCAAGGCCGAGGAAATCTACAAGAAGATCGACAAGGACGGAAACGGCAGCGTGAGCCTCGAGGAATTCAAGGCGCACCGTCCTCCCCACGGCCCCGGCGGCCCTGGTGGTGGACCCGGCGGCGGTGAGGGTGGCAAAGGCGGAAAAGGTGGCAGGCCTCCCGGCGGAGGCAAGCCACCCGGCAAGCCCCCGGGCGGAGCCTAGTCATTATAGCTCAATCCCAGTAAACACAAACGCCGTGCCCGGACTCCGGGCACGGCGTTTTGTTTGAATGATTGTCCGCGCCTACAGGCTCGCGTCGAGCGCCGCGAGCAACTCGCGCATCGTCTCAGGCGTCTCGTCGCCCATGTTCGAGAGACGGAAGGTTTTGCCCTTCAGCTTGCCGTAGCCGCCATCGATGATGAATCCGCGATCCTTCGCCTTCTTGGCGAGTTCCGCCACGTCGATGCCCTTGCTGTTCGCGATGCACGTGAGCGACTTCGAGCGGAAGCCCTCCGGCGCAAAGAAATCGAGCCCCTGCTTCAGCACCCATGCATGCACGATGTCGTTGTTCTCGGCGTGGCGCGCGTGGCGTGCGGCGACACCCTCGGTGAAGATATCGTCGAGCTTCGACTCCAGCGCGTAGATGTGCGAGATGCTCGGCGTGCTCGGCGTCATGTCCTCCGCCTGGTTCTTTGCGAATTCCAGGAAATCGAAGTAGTAGCCGCGGCCCTTCACCTGCGCCGCGCGCTCCATAGCCTTCTTGCTGGCACTGAAAATCGCGAGCCCCGGGGGCAGCGCGAGCGCTTTCTGCGAGCCCGTCAGCAGCACGTCGATGCCCAGTTCATCCATGGGAATCGGCACCACGCTGAACGACGACACCGTGTCCACGATGAGCAGCGTCTCCGGGAAATCCTTCATCACGTCCGCGATTTCGCGGATGTCGCTCATCACGCCCGTCGAGGTTTCGTTGTGAATCAGCGTCACGGCATCAAACCCGCCCGCGCTCAGCGCCTCGCGCAGTTGCGCACCGCGGATGGGTTGGCCCCACTCCACTTGCAGCGCCACGGCTTCCTTGCCGCACTTCTTGGAAACATCGAGCCACTTGTCGGAAAATGCGCCGCACATGCAGTTCAGCACTTTGCCGCTGCCCACCAGATTGCGGACGCTCCCCTCCATCACGCCCCACGCGCTGGACGTGCTGAGAAAGACGGGCTGCGTCGTCCCGAAGAGCTCCTGCAAGCGGGGCTGGATGCCTCCGTAGAGTTTTTTGAAATCGCCGCTGCGGTGCCCGATCATCGGACGGCACAAGGCGCGGAAGGTTTTCTCGGAGACCTGGACGGGACCTGGAATGAAAAGTTTTGGCATGCTCGTAGTTGGATAGTGCGTTCCGTGGGGTCGGCGGAAATACGGTGAAAACGCCCCGCTGGAAATAGAAATTTCAAATTGCCAGTACACCGCAGTCCTCGAAAGCGCGGCCACTGGGAGCGCCGATGTCCTCAATCGGCCACCTCATAGCGCGAAGCGCCCATCCCATTGAACCTCACGTGCCTCGCGGAGATCCGCCGAGTCAAAACCTGCCCCATTGGACGTTGAGTGTTGGATGTTGGGCGTTGGACGTTTCTCGTACATCCTGTATCGAACCATCCAGCCGTGCTCACCGATACCCATTGCCATCTCGATTTCCCGCAACTCGCCGACCAGTGCCCCGCCGTCCTCGCGCGCGCACAGGCCGCGGGCGTCACCCGCATGATCTGCATCGGCACCTCCATCGAGGGCAGCCGCCGCGCGCTGGAACTCGCCGACCAATACCCCTTCATCTACGCCGCGGTGGGCATCCACCCCAATAGCGCCCACGAGGCTACCGGTGACTGGGCCACCGAACTGCGCACCCTCGCCGCACACCCGCGCGTCGTTGCCCTCGGCGAGGCCGGACTCGATTACTTCCGCCTGCCAAAAAAGGTCGATACCACCGAGCGAAAAGCCGTGCAGGCTCATGTATTCCGCACCCAGCTCGATCTCGCCGCCGAGCTCGGCTTCCCCGTCGTCGTCCACGAGCGCGACGCATGGGACGACACCCTCGCCATCCTGAAGCCCTACACCGGTCGTGTGCGCGTCGTATTCCACTGCTTTGGCCGCAGCCTTGCTCACGCCGAAACCCTCCTCGCCCTTGGCCATCGAGTCAGCTTCACCGGCATCGTCACCTACTCCAGCGCTCCCGAGGCCCAAGACTGCGCCGCGCGACTCCCCTCAGGCACCTTCTTCGTCGAGACCGATGCCCCCTACCTTGCCCCCACGCCCCATCGCGGCAAAACCTGCGAACCCGCCCACACAGCCGACACCGCCCGCCACATCGCCGCACTGCGCAATACCACGCTCGAGGCTCTCGCCGCAGAGACCGAGGCCGCAGCCAACGAGTTCTTCCGATTCCCGCCAGCCTGATTAGTACACCTCCCGGCTGTGTATGATGCATTCGAGCGCATGCAGGCCACAAGCTGGGTCGTTGTACGGAACTTGTGGTTCCAAAACCAGGTGATACAGGCGACTGGAAGAGCGGCCATCTGGAGTGCTGGGAGCTTGCTCCCGCTCTGGCGGGCGAAGCCGGCGGGTAAATCGCTCGCTCTTCCATTTGATTAGCGAACACAAAGGTAAATCGAGCCTACAAGGAGTATCGCCGAATTCTC
>JAYUWZ010001311.1:0-2247 GCA_043753265.1 Verrucomicrobiaceae bacterium | reverse complement strand
ATTCAGGGTGATTTCAAACCCCTGGAAATCCCCTGCCCCAAGTGCGGTCACGAAGGCATCGCCGAGACCTTCCGCAATTACAAATGCGAAGGCTGCGGACTCGTGATCTGGAAAACAGTAGCCAGCCGCGAACTCGAACGCACCGAAGTGGCCAAGCTGCTCACCGAGGGACGCGTGGGACCGCTCGAAGGCTTCCGCAACAAATTTGGCCGCAGCTTCAGCGCACCGCTGAAACTCGACCGCGAGGAATGGAAGGCGACCTTCGATTTCCAAAAGGACGACGCCGGGGGTGAAAACGCTGAGGCGCCCGTGTGGATCAATCCCGATCCCGTCGGCAAATGCCGACTCTGCGAAACGGGCCAGGTTTACGAATCCGAGAGCGCCTTCCAGTGCGATCAGGTACACGCCAAGGGCTGCACCTTCCGCATGGGCAAGCTGATCCTGAAACGGCCCATCATGCGCACCGACGCCGCCAAGCTCCTCGCCGACGGCAAGACCGGCCTCATCACTGGCTTCGTCAGCGCACGCACTGGACGCACCTTCAAAGCCTTCCTCACGCTGCAAGATGGCGGCAAGGTGGGCTTCGAATTCGCCCCGCGCGCGGAGAAGAAACCGGCTGCTAAGAAGAAGACTGAGAAGGAGTAGGCATATTCAGACTCAAGCAGCCTCGCGAGGGATTCTTGTCTCGCGGACGATTTCTGATATGAGTAACCACATGCCGCCGAATCTGGAAGCACTGCTCGCGCCACTCCGCCACTCTCCGCAGCTGGTGGAGGCCGTCGATCTTTTGCAGGAACAGATTCGCGCGGAGCGGGCGCTTCGGGCAAAGTTTTACGAGGAGATGACTCCCGAGCAGAAGATCGAGTTTATCGATGGTGAAGTGGTTCTCCACTCCCCGGCGAAGAACGCGCATCTGATCGCAACCAAGAATGCGCTAAAGCTCTTGGATACTTACGTCGATCTTCACAGCCTCGGGGAAGTGAGGGTCGAAAAATGCCTCTGCATTTTCCCTCGTAACGACTACGAGCCCGACATCGTGTTTTTCAAATCCTCAAAGTCCGCGGCGTTCACACCTGGGACAATGAAATTTCCGATCCCTGACCTCGTGGTGGAGGTTTTGTCGGAATCACCGGAAGCCCGGGATCGCGGCGTCAAGTTTGAGGATTATCAAGCGCACGGCGTCGGCGAATACTGGATCGTGGATGCGGATCGGTGCATTGTGGAGCAGTACGTCCTGCGAGACGGCGCCTACGAATTGGCGTTAAAATCTGGCTCTGGCGAGCTTCGCAGTGAAATCGTAAAAGGCCTGAGCGTACCGGTACGTGCTCTATTCAATGCCGAGGAAAACTTAAAGGCACTCCGAGAATTGCTGGGCGAGAAATAGCGGCGTTCAAAAAAGCCCGCTCATACCTCTACGGCAGGTTCCATTTCTTCCGCAAAACCCAGTCCCCCGCGAGAAACGCAAGCAACACCCCGAGCACATAGGGGTTGCTCCAAATCTCGATGATCTTTGGCCGGGAAAACTGCTGCTCCTTCGCACGAATGGCGCTGAGCCATTGGTCGTGCTGGCCAATGGGGAAAAACTTGCCGCCGCTCTCGTCTGCCATGCGACGCAGCAAGTCCCGATCGATGGGCTTTTGTGTGAGTTCCGTGGCGGGCTTTTGCACAATAAAGCGTGACTCCCCCTCCAGCTTCTCCGCACCGGCCTGCACCTGTGCCTTCCCCGCAAATACTCCAGGCACATTTGGCTCCACCATCACGCGGTAGCCTGCCACCTGCTGGCCTCCAGCAGTCGGGAGCATCGCGGGCTTCATGCTGTATTCGAAGGTCTTTTCATCCGGCGTCCTCACCGTGAGCGCGACGATTGCGGGCGGCTTGCTGCCATCCGTCTGCCGTACAATGGCCCTCATCTCCACCGGCTCGCCGAGCATATATTGCGGCCGCTCGGTAAAGAGCTCCAGCTTGCTGCCGCCTTGCTTGTCCTGCTCCTTGGGAATGAGCCAGTCCATCAACTGCGTCCAAAACGTGTCGTAGGGCGATTTGTCCGCCTGCGCAAATTTCGCCGCAAGCCGCCAGCGATATACGCTGTCGCTCAGCACGGCGACAACCTTGCCTTGCCCGAAACGGCTCACCGCGATCACCGGATGCTTTGCATCCCCCGCCCCAGACTCGATCAGCACCTCCGCCGTGGGATTTGCCACGGTCGTGACATTCGCGGATAGCAGCGAGGGGAAGTCTTTGATGTTC
>JAYUWZ010001310.1:0-2251 GCA_043753265.1 Verrucomicrobiaceae bacterium | reverse complement strand
CAGCCTTCGTTGACGGATTCTCGCTTGCGGAGCCGATAGGGCATGACTCACAAGACTCCAATTTGGACCTACCCGTGCAAGCCCGGGATTGTCACATTATCGTGTCCACCGCCCCGTCGCGGAAGAGGCAACCGGCAATTCCTCGGTAAGATATTGCGATTTTCCAACCAATCCCCACATGGGAGTGCCAGTAGCGGAACGAAATTTCTGGCTCATGCTTTCGCCGGTGTGGCAGCCCCAACTCCGCACCAGTGCGTCGCGGGTAAAGATGCCGCGCTTGATTTGGCTGAAGTCTTTCTCGTGGAGCCAGCACTTGCTGCCGCTGTCGATCATGTTGCTGTAGTCGAACATCAGGCACGCCTTGTTGCTGTGGCCAAAGTACTCGAAGCGGTTTATTTTCACCTGGCCGCGCGGCTGCCCGACATTCAGGTAATTCACCAACTGGCTTGCGCTATCAAACCACATCAGCTTCACGCCGAAGGCATCGCGAACAGACGTGATCAGGGAGGTGTAATCACGATTATCCTGGCGGCTGCGGGTGATGTAGGAAGGCCGGTAAACGAGCCAGGTAATCTGCTGGTTTGGATTTGCCGCCTTGATCTGCGCGATGCGGATGCGCCCGGCGCGGATAAAATTTGCCCACCAGTTGTCGTGCGGCTGCTTCTTCCATTTCTCCCATACCCACAGCGAGACACCGCCACTCACAATCACCGTTTCACCAGGCTCTACCGGCTCCTCAGGAGCCGCCAAAGCGGAAGTCGGCACAGTTACAATCAAAGCAAGCAAGAGGCACAAAAGACGGAGCATGGCGGACCTATAGCGAAATCCCACGAAATGTCGAATACCAGTGCAGCACTTTTACAGGAGTCAGGTGTCAGTCGCCTCCACCTCTCCACCCCTAGACTTCTCACGTCGTCCCCTACCCCTCCGGAGGCAGCCCCAGCCGAGCGCGCAGCTTGTTGATCTCTTCGCGCATCACATCGCGGCGTGCCTGCAAGACACTCACATGCTGCTTCGCACGCTCCAAGCCGGTCTTCACCGCGTCTATATCGGTTCGCAAGGTATCGCGCTCTGCCTCCAGGGCGTGGAGGTGGTCGAAATTCCGCTCCATCTGGGACTGGAGGTCATTCACCGTAGAACGCGCCTGCTCCTTTTCCGTACGGAGTTGCTTGAGTTGCTCCTGCGCGGCACCCAACTCGGCATTCGCACGGGTGAGGGATTCCGTCAATCGCACCCGCTCGGCGTCGAAAATTGCCGCCTTTTCGCGGGCTCCGGCAGATTCCCGAAGCTCGTTTTCCTTTTCTGAAAGGGTGGCTACGAGTTCCGCATTGCGAGTCCGCATCTGGGCAACCTCCGCCTCCAAGGCGTCGCAGCGGCCACGGGCGGATTCCGCCGCAGGCTTCAATTCCGCCACTTCGCGTTCGCGGGCATGCAAATCATCGAGGAGGCCATCCACGCGCTGCTGCAATTCCTTTATCTCCTCCACCGACTCGTCGGCGCTGGACTTGATTCGTTCGCGCTCCGCGGCTCCTGTCACAGCCACCTCGCGCAAGACTGCGATTTCATTTCTCGCCACTTCCAGCGCCTGCTTGCTTTCCGCGGCGGATTCCCCGCGCTCATTGGCAAGGGCTGTGGCATTTTCGCGTTCCTGACGGGCCATCTCAAATGCCCGCATGAGTTCCCCAAACTGCGTGCGCATTTGCAAGGCTTGCGCGCGCACATTTTCCAGTTCACCGGCAAGCGGCTCGCTTGCAGCCACCTTGGCCTGGAGCTCGCTCACCAGCTTTCCCGAGTCGATCAACTGCCGTGCATGCTCCTTCTCCCGCGCCTCGGAATGGTGGAGCCTTGCCTGGATACCCGCGATTTCCGCGCGCAGCGCATCGCCATCCCGTTTGCCCTCCGAAACGGCCACGAGCAATTTTGCGCGCTCAGCGGTCAGCGAGGAAAGCTGCTCCCGCAGTGGTGGCAGAGCGCTCAACTTGGCACGCAGTTCATCGCGCTCGCGCTCAATGGGCGACAAGTCCAGCTTCGTGTGTTCATTCGACTCCCCTTCCGTCGGAGGCAGGGTTCCCCGGCTTCTCAGGTTGTCGCGCTCCGCAGCGGCGGCAGCGAGATCCTCTCGCAGCCGTTTCAATTCGGAGACATTGACCTCGCCTGCTGTGCGGAGTCGCTCGCGTTCAGATAGCGATTGCTCCACCTCGGCTTTTGCCTTTTCGGCCAGTTCCTTCAGTTTCTTCGATTCTGCCAGCGC
>JAYUWZ010001309.1:0-4962 GCA_043753265.1 Verrucomicrobiaceae bacterium | reverse complement strand
GCGCCATCCGGAAATGACTTTTGGCAACCGCTCTAAATTGTCACCCCGAGCGAGGAACGAGCCGAATCGAGCGGAGCGAGATAGCCCACCGCAGGTGGCCCGAAGGGTGTGCGCGGAGGCGCACAGCAACGGCTCACTTCACTGGCTGTGCCATCTCAGTTCTCCCAATACCCAAGCGCACCATTTCTTCTTCTGCAGTCCTCTTTTCCAAGGAGTACCCATAGTCCGTGACACCACCCACCCGATGGGTTACATTCCCCACATGGAACAAGGAGGTAGGGCAGTAATGGACATGACGGATCGAAAACACCAAACACACAGGAAAGAACAAATTCTTTCCTGTCTCGTCGTCCTGCGCGTGCAAAGACCACCACGCGCAGATTGCGCAACAACTGCAACAACCCCCTCCCAAACCCGCTGCATACCATCCAAATGCCACGTCGCATCTATCGCCGATAATCAAACTTCCTCCCGCAACCATCACAAATTCAAGCGTTTATGCGGCGGGATTATCGGCGACGCCCCATCGCCGATAATCCCCGCCCATGTTCCCATCAACATGCGCAAAAACCCTCCAATCCGAATGCGGCCGCAAGGCGCAGATCTGGAGTGTCCCGGCGAGCGGGGACTCACCCCTCCGCCTACGCACTTCCGCCAGGCAGGAACCCTACGCCTAGGCAGAACAGGTCCATATTCTCGGCAAGGCCGCCACGACCTCATGCTCCGTCCAAAACGTAACCTAAAGCATCCGATTTTGACCGAAAGGTCACTTGACCTTTCGCCTCCACTTTACTACATCAAGTGCAGTTCTTTGATGAAAACCACAATATACAGTGGTTTTCAGTGAAAAGTGCCTTTGGCCATGGCCAAGGGAGAATAGGGAACCGGGTGCCGCTCCATTTCATGCCCCCAAATCATGAAGTGCCTGCGAAATCCCGGGCGGTTGCGCCGCTGTAACGAGCGACGAAAACCCCACGATGCCACTGCTGAAACGCGCCGGACTGCGAGCCGGCCACAGCGGTAAGGCGGGGTGAGTAGGACGACCTCGAAGCCAGAAGACCTGCTTTTCAACACTCATCATCGGTCCCGCCCTGGCGGGAGAATCACACGGCCGCGCAAACGGCCGGATGGGATACTGAAGGTTTTCCGCGGATCTGAAAATGGTCCGCGAAACCCCTTCGGTTTCTCTCCATTTCATGCGAGAGGTATTCCCGGCGGCTCGCAACGCAGGGAGCCTTTCGGAACACACTTTACAGCGCGTCAGCGCACGCGCTTCACCGTCTTCAAATTTCGCCAGTTTTACTCTCTATGAGCATCGCAATCTTGGAATCACCGCAGGCCGACCTTGGCTTCACCTCCGACGGCATCGCCGCCCGCGAGGAAGGCGACTTTGTCGTCTATCAATTTGGGACGAAGACGTTCCGCCTCGATAAATCCAAGGCCCGCGCGCGTCTGGCGGGGAAAATGGTCATCAACGGACAGCGCAGCGCAGAGCTGAATATCCTCCCGCTGAAATACCACGAGGCCTACCGCATCTACAAACAGATGAAGGCCAATCACTGGGAGCCCGACGTGATCGACATGACTCGAGACTCCCAGCAGTGGAACACCGGCGCGCTCACCGCCAAGGAGCGGTGGATTATTGAGATGGGCGTGGGCTATTTTTCCGCCGCAGAGGGCATCGTGGGCGACTCCGTGCTCCACGTGATTGAGGACAACCTCACCGCCGCCGAGCTCAAGCACGCCTCGCTGCGCCATATCGCCGAGGAGAGCATCCACATGGATTCGCTGCTCCACATCATCGGCTCGCTGAATATCGACCTCGATGAGGTCACCGCCAAGTTCAGCGACATCCCCAGCGTGCAGCGGAAGAACGCTTTCATCACGCGCCAGATGCCCGAGCTGAAAATGGGCATCGACCTCACCGTCGTGGCCAACCAGCAGAAGTTCGCGAAGGCCATCTTCGGCATCACTCAAGTGATGGAGGGCACACAGTTCTACGCGCTCTTTGCGATGATCCTTTCGCTGCACCGGCAGAACAAGATGACGGGCATAGGCCAGATGTTCCAATACACGCTGCGTGATGAGTCGAACCACATCGAGCTCGGCCGCTACATCCTCAGCCAGCTCATCGCGGAAAACCCCGCGCTGTGGACGCCGGAATTCCGCGCCGAGCTCGTGGAGTTCATGCGCGAGGGCGTGGAGCTGGAGAAGGATTTCGTGCGCGACTGCCTGCCCGAGGATGGCGTGGGCATGACCCAGGTGGACTTCCTGACGTATGTCGATTTCAACGCCGACCGCCGCCTCATCGGGCTCGGACTGCCTGCACTTTCCAACGTGCGCACCAACCCCTTCGCATGGCTGGACGAGGTGATTTTCCTGCGCAAGGAAAAGAACTTCTTTGAGACCCGCGTGACTGAATACCAGACGAGCGGCAGCGTGAAGAACACGAGCGAAGACGATTTGATTTAAAGGATAAAATGGGAGTACACGCAGACCACTGGATTCGCCGCATGGCGAAAGAACACGGAATGATCGAGCCATTCGAGGACAAGCTCGTGCGACGCAACGCCCAGGATGGGCCGGTAATCAGCTACGGGCTGTCGAGCTACGGCTACGACTTGCGCGTGGCGGATGAGTTCAAGGTTTTCACGAACGTTTACAACGCCGTTGTAGACCCGAAGGCCTTCGACGAGCGCTCGTTTGTGGACATGCGCGGGGAGTCATGCCTCGTGCCGCCCAATTCCTTCGCACTCGCCCGGAGCATTGAGTACTTCCGCATCCCACGCGACGTGCTCACGCTCTGCGTGGGCAAGAGCACCTATGCCCGCTGCGGCATCATCGTGAACGTCACACCCTTCGAGCCCGAGTGGGAAGGCCACGTGACGCTGGAAATCTCCAACACCACGCCGCTGCCGGCGCGCATCTACGCAGGCGAAGGCCTCGCCCAGGTGCTCTTCCTCGCCGCCGTCGAGCCCTGCGAGACCAGCTACGCCGAGCGCTCTGGAAAATACCAGGCCCAGCGCGGCATCACCGTCCCACGCATTTAATTCGTCCGCATCCGTCCGCATCGCATACCGCCACCGAAATCGTCACGCCATGAACGTTAGCACCTCGAATT
Source organism: Verrucomicrobiaceae bacterium (assembly GCA_043753265.1). GTDB lineage: Bacteria > Verrucomicrobiota > Verrucomicrobiia > Chthoniobacterales > Chthoniobacteraceae > SXWH01. The sequence continues at coordinate 1,841 of JAYUWZ010001309.1, read as the reverse complement.
TTGCCCTCACCAATGAAATGCCCGCGGTCGATCCGGGCGAATTCCCACAGGTGATCCGCCGCGATCTCGCGGGCGACGCCTCCGGCAAGCCGCGCGTCGTGGCGTGGCTCGGCCACAAGATCGAGCGTGCCGTGGGCGCGGCGTGTGTGGCCATTGGTGCGGAGGATACCATTGGCAAGCAAGTGCGCGCAGAGATTGAATTTCGCATGCGCCGCGAGCGTCCGCTCTTCGTGCACATTGAGCAGTTACAGGACATGGTGGAGGAGACACTGCTGGAACTGGGTCACGCCCGCGTAGCGCTGGCCTATGGCAAGTACCGCTCGGCCCGCGCCACGGAGCGCGCCCTTGCGGCGTTTGTGCCCGAGGACACCGGGGCGCAGATGGAACTGGCGACGCGCGAACAATTCACCGACCTTCGCGCGCGCATCTCGTTCGCAAAGATTGGCCTTAAGCTTTCCCTGGCTGATGACGATTTGATGGCCCGCCTGCTGCGCAGCACGTCCATCAATCTGTCCTCCGACGAGCGCCGCGACACCATCGTGCTCAACGCGAAGTCGCTGCTCGACCTGGATGCCGACGCCCGCTTCTTCGCAGCGCGCATCCTGCTCAGCTACATCTATGAGGAGACGCTCCCGTGGCGCGTGGCCGACGGCCCGCAGGCGCTGAAGGAAGCGCACCGCAAGGCCTTCATCGAATACATTCCCAAGGGTATCGAGCTCCGCCGGCTCGACCCGCGCCTGGCCGAGTTCGACCTCAAGAAGCTCGCCGCGTCGCTCGATCCGTTTTCGGATTTGCAGTTCGACTTCATCGGTATCCAAACCCTTTACGATCGCTACCTCATCCACACCCACGACACCGTGAGCGGCCGCAAGCGCCGCCTGGAGGCCCCGCAGGTCTTTTGGATGCGTGTGTCGATGGGCCTCTCCGTGCTGGAGAGCGACCGCGAGGCGCGCTCGGCACAATTCTACGCGGTCTATAAAACACGCCGCGCGTGCAGTTCCACGCCGACGCTTTTCAATGCGGGCACGAACCACCCGCAGCTCTCCTCCTGCTACCTGCTGTATTGTGGCGATAGCATCGAGGAAATCACCGAGACGTGGCGCCGGTTCTCGCACCTCTCGAAATGGGCGGGCGGCCTCGGTTGCTCGTGGACGGCCATTCGCGGCGCAGGCGCGCACATCCATGGCACGAACGGCGCAAGCTCGGGCGTGATTCCTTTCCTCAAGGTGTCCAACGACATCGCGATCGCTGTGAACCAAGGTGGCAAGCGCCCCGGCGCGCTGTGCTCCTACCTGGAGCTCTGGCACGCGGACATTGAGGACTTCCTCGATCTACGCAAGGAGACAGGTGACGACCGCCGCCGCACGCACAACATGAACACGGCGCACTGGATTCCAGACGTGTTCATGAAGCGCCTCAAGGCCATCTCCGACGGCAAGCTTTCCAAGGACGCCACATGGACGCTGCTGCGCACCAATGATGTGCCCGACCTGCCGGAGCTGCACGGCCGCGCATTCGAGGCCCGCTACGACCACTACGAGCGCATGGTCGATGAAGGCAAGCTGTGGGGCCGCAAGATCCGCGTGCTGGCGATCTGGAAGCGCATGCTCGAGATGCTGTTCGAGACGGGGCATCCATGGATGACGTGGAAGGACCCCGCGAATGTGCGCAACCCGCAGGATCATTGCGGCGTAATTCACAATTCGAACCTCTGCACCGAAATTGAGCTTAACACCAACAGCGACGAGGTGGCTGTGTGCAATCTCGCCAGCGTGAATCTCGCCGCGCATCTCCGCGCCGATGGCACGCTCGACCACGACATGCTGCGCGACACCATCACC
>JAYUWZ010001308.1:0-2255 GCA_043753265.1 Verrucomicrobiaceae bacterium | reverse complement strand
GACAGACAAGCTATTCCTCATCCGGCCGGCCAGTACCAGTATAAGGCATGCGAGAGCCTCACGAAGAAGGTTTTGAGCACCTCCTAGAAGGCGTCGACACCTGAGCGACATTACTTCGCCCTCTATTCGCCTCAAATACTCTCCTGCGGATTCACAGCTTAAAAAAAGCGCCCTCGTGAACCCTGCTGGTGGACGTAAACGCTTCTCTTTGGGCGTGGTGGCATATTTTCCACCTACGCCGGTCTGCCGACACGACGCCTGCTCGCTCTTCACGCGGAGGTTGGCTCTCCAGGCGGTGCCTCAAGGGCGTCGCCAAAACATTATGCTGTAGCCATCGTCATCGCGGTCGCATGCTGTCGAAGCTCCCTTTTTCCATTGCAATTTGGATACGTGCGGCAGCCCCAGAACGGTTTGGCGGTTGGTCGGAGCACCATGGTCACCTTGCAATAGGGGCAATCTGGAGTCGTGAGCCTGGCTTGAGCGAAGAAGCTTGATGCCCACTGCGCCACGTTGATCAAATCCTCCTCGGGTGATGTCTTTCCGTTTTCGACCATCAAGGCGAGGATGGAGCCATCGATGAGTTCAATAGGTTTACCGGCTGCGAAGTCCCGTGCATCGCGTGAGAATTCACCAGTGGTCACGAATACCCCTTGTCCCACTCCTTCGTGGGTAAGAGTGCCATAGAACTCTCGGATAGCGTTCACTGGCACCTTCTGGCTGCTGTAGTGTTTGCACTGCACGAGCGTCTTCGCACCCTCCTGATGAAGCACCAGGTCAATTCCTCCATCTGAGCCAGTTCCGGCTGAAAGTTCCACCTCGAAGCCTTTACGCCGATAAAGCTCACCGGTGAGGAGTTCGAGTTCCTCCCAGGTCACCCCGGCGAGCGTTCCTTTTTGGCCGGTATGCTGCGGTTTAACGTGCAGTGGTGAAGCCGTCACTGGTTCAGATGGTCGAACGGCTTTGCGCCTGCCTCTGGATTTCTTCCTCTGCGAATTCACCACATTCGCGATGCCAATGATAATACCGAGGCCGACCAAAGCACTCACGAAGTCTGGCTGCTTTTTCTTTGCAGCCGAAGGCCCGTTACTTGTAGGTGCCTCGCCCTCATTGATGAGAGAAAGAGGCATCTCGAAACGAAGGCTGCGGAGGTCGTCATTCACCGCTGCAATTGTCCCGTCCGCTGCGGTCCATTGACGGTCTTGCTGCGCGATCTTCCATTTCATCCCAGGTCGCTCGTGCTCCGCCCATTGTGAGAGGTCTGCGGATGTGATTGGCCGCTTGTCCGTGTGGCTGCTCACTTCCTTCACAATTTTCAGCGTGCCGTCGTTGGCCTGCACGAAGGTCGAGGTGATCTGCCAGTCGTTCTTGAAAAAGGTCTTCTCCAAGCTCCCGTTAGCACCGGAGGAAAGTCGTTTTGCTGAGAACGGAGCGCCGTATCGTTCGACCGATTGGGCTTCTGATTCACCAAGGCGGGCCAGTGCAGAGCAGGGGATGAGGATGCTGAGTATTGCGAGAGGGACAAGTCGCATGGGCGTGCGCATAGCAGGATGTTCGCCAGACAATTGAGGGAACAGCAATTGGAAACGACAAGGCTGGTTCTAGTCCAAGAAGGCCAGAGGTCCTATTCAATTATCGAAGAATGCCACGCCTGCAAAATCTTAATGACTCAACTCCGGCCTGCTTTAAACTCAATAGAGGAAAATTCAGCTGAGATTTCAAATAGTCGCCGCGCTTCTCTTTTGGATGTTCTTGCTTGATGCGCCTTTTCGACGATGCTACTCGAAGCGCATGGCTGGACCTTCAGACCCCAAGTTTTGCATTTTCGCGTTATTTTTTGTAGCTGGCGGTTGCGCCCACCACGATGGACTCAGCGTGGTAAAGCCATTGGATAATGTCCCGGCGTCGGATACTAATTCGATTCGAGACAGAACAAGTCTGAGTTTTCCTCCTGTTCCTTCAGAAGATCGAATCCGAGGGCGAAACGATAATGCATATGAGGCTGCACGGAGTGCAACCACCGCCGAGCAACGCGAGTTCATTGCACATCACTCAGTGGCAGCTGTTGAACTTTCTAGTCAAACAGGAGTTCCTGCGAGTGTTATCATCGCGATGGCGTGCATTGAGAGCGGATTCGGAATGACTCGAACTGCAGTAAATGCAAATAACTTCTTTGGAATCAAAAACCAAGGAGGGGCGCTTACAGAAGTTTATCAACTGACTGGACAGCCGAATGAGGACGGAGGAGTAAGAGATTT
>JAYUWZ010001307.1:0-10368 GCA_043753265.1 Verrucomicrobiaceae bacterium | reverse complement strand
AGGAATACGAGGGGCTCACCGCCGAGCCGGGCCTGTGGGGAAACCAACTCGCTCGCCTGAAGGCAGCGGGTGTCCCGGCCTCGGACATCGCGGCGCAGCTGCCACGCATCCGCGTGGAGCCGGTGCTCACCGCGCATCCCACCGAGGCAAAGCGGCTCTCCGTGCTCGACCATCATCGCGCGCTCTTTGCCCTGCTGGAGCTGCGCCGAGCCGAGCGCACTCCCACGGCGGTTCATCGGCACCACGCCGCAGTAAAGGCCGCGCTGGAGCGTCTATGGCGGACCGGTGAAATCCTGCTCGAAAAACCAACGCTCACCGACGAGCGCCGCAATCTCATGCACTATCTGCGGGATACCTTTCCCGCCGTGCTGCCCGCTCTGGATGAACGACTGCGCCTCGCATGGAAGGAAGCCGGCCTGGAGGGAACACCCGTGCTGCCGCGGCTCGGCTTTGGCACTTGGGTGGGCGGCGATCGCGACGGCCACCCTGGCGTGACCGCCGAGGTGACCCGTGAAACACTGGAGCGCCTGCGCGCCAATGCGCTCGTGGTGCATCACCGCAATCTTTCGGAACTCGCGGGAAAGCTCACGCTCACCACCTGGATGCAGCCCGCGCCGTCCGCATTGCGGGGCGCAATTGCCCAAATGGCAGACCGATTGGGCGAAACTGCTGCCCCCATTCTCATGGCACACGGCGAAGAGCCGTGGCGGCAGTTTGTAGAGTTGATGATAGCGCGTCTCCCCGTGGACGCGTCCTCGGGGCAGGTCGCAGAGCTCCGCGCTGGTGCTGAGTATTATACCCACGCCCACGAGCTTTCGGCCGATCTCGCACTTCTGCACAAGCTGCTCGGCGAGGCCGGTGCCAGCGGCCTCGCGCACATCGATGTGGAGCCCGTGCAACGGGCGCTGGAGGTTTTTGGCTTTCACCTCGCGAAGCTGGATATCCGCCAAAACTCCGCATTTCACGCGCGCGCGCTCGGCCAGTTGATGGGTGCCGCCGGGCTGGACGGCAGCCAGTGGGAGGAATGGAGCGAGCCGGAGCGCCTGCGTTTTCTCGATCGCGAACTTCGCTCGCCCCGCCCTTTCCTGCATCCCTCCGCCAGCGCGGGCCACGAGGCCGACGCGGTGCTCGGCTGCTATCGCGTAGTGGCGAGCCATATCGCCACCTACGGCTCCGATGGCCTTGGCGCGTTGATCGTGAGCATGACGCGGCGTCTCTCGGATCTGCTCGTCGTTTACGTGCTCGCCCGCGAGGCCGGTCTGCTGCGCTCATTTCCTGAGGGAATCGTGTGCCTGCTCCCCGTGGTGCCGCTCTTTGAAACCGCGGATGATTTGGAGGGTGGCGCGGACATGCTCCGGCAATTCCTCGCGAATGCCGTGACACGCCGCAGCCAGGAATTCCAGGCCAAGCGCGACGGAGGTGAACTCACCCAGCAGGTGATGGTGGGCTACAGCGACAGCAACAAGGACGCCGGCATTTTGGCCAGCCAGTGGGCGCTCCACCGCGCACAGGGCCAGCTCGCCGCGGCGGGTGTGGATAGCGGGGTAAACATCCGCTTCTTTCACGGACGCGGCGGCACCGTGAGCCGTGGCGCGGGCCCCACGCACCGCTTTCTCGACGCGCTGACCCATGGCTCGCTGGGGGGCGACATCCGCCTCACTGAGCAGGGCGAAACCATCGCGCAGAAATTCGGCAACCACGCCACTGCCGCTTATAATCTCGAGCTCCTGCTCGCGGGCGTCACCGCGACGACCTGCCTGCACGCACGCACCGGGCAGCCGCCTCACGCGCTCACACCGCTCGTGGAGAAACTCGCCAGCACCAGCCGCACCGCCTATCGCGCCCTGATCGAGGCAGAGGGGTTCCTTTCCTTTTACCGGCAGGCCACCCCCATCGACGCACTGGAGCACAGCCGCATTGGCTCACGTCCCTCACGCCGCACGGGCCAGCCCAGCCTCGCGGACCTTCGCGCGATTCCATGGGTGTTTTCATGGAACCAGGCGCGCTTTTACGTGCCGGGCTGGTTTGGCGCGGGTAGCGCACTCGCTTCGCTCAACGAGGAGGAAATGGCACGCATCTCCGCGGGCATCCGGAGCTGGCCCTTCCTGCACTACGTCATCACCAATGTGGAATCGTCGCTTGCGAGCACCGACCGCGAATTGATGACCGCTTATGCCGCCCTCGTGGACGACCCGGTGATCCGCGATCGTGTATTTGGCATCATCATTTCCGAGTGGGAGCTCACACTCACCATGCTCGACCGCCTGCGCGGTGGCGACATGGCGGTGAAGCGCCCGCGCATGTGGAAGACGCTCCGCCTGCGTGCCGAGGCGCTCCGCATCCTGCACCATGAGCAAATCGGTTTGCTCAAGCGCTGGCGGGCTTTGCGCGCCGATGGCGACGAAACCACCGCCGCAGCCATGCTGCCGGATCTTCTTTTAAGTATAAACGCAATCGCGAGCGGCCTGCGAACCACAGGGTAGGCCCCTCGCACTTTTCAGTTTCTGTATTATGGCCATTCACGTCGCGCTCACACACAAGACCCATTACACCTACGACAGGCCGGTCGCCCACGCCCCTCATGTCGTGCGGCTCCGGCCCGCCCCCCATTGCCGCACCGGCATCCTCAGCTACTCGCAAAAAATCGTCGGCGGCCCGCACTTCATCAACTGGCAGCAGGACCCGTTTTCCAACTGGAACGCGCGCCTCGTCTTCCAGGAAAAGATGACCGAATTCGCCGTGGAGGTGGAGCTTGTCGCGGAAATGTCCGTGCTGAATCCCTTCGATTTCTTCATGGAGGAAGCCGCGCAGAAGTGGCCATTCCCTTACGATCCCAGTCTGCGCAAGGAGCTCGCACCTTTCATGGAGCTGCCGCCGCCGACGACCCGGCTGCTCCAGCTCACGGATGAGTATCTCAAAAAATACCTGAAGGCAGGGGCGCGCACGATCGACGTGCTCGTCGACGTAAACCAGCGCCTCCAGCGCGACATCCGCTACACCATCCGCATGGAGCCCGGTGTGCAGTTGCCCGAGGACACGCTCACCAAGGGCAGCGGCTCCTGCCGCGACACGGGCTGGCTCATGGTTGAGTTGCTTCGCTGCATGGGCTTCGCGGCGCGCTTCGTCAGCGGCTACCTCATCCAGCTCAAACCCGACGTGAAGGCCCTCGACGGCCCGAGCGGCACCGAGGTGGACTTCACCGATTTGCACGCATGGTGCGAGGTATACCTGCCGGGTGCAGGCTGGATCGGCCTCGACCCGACCAGCGGACTGCTCGCGGGTGAAGGCCACATCCCGCTGAGCTGCACGCCCGAGCCGTCCAACGCAGCGCCCGTCACCGGCGCGGTGGATGAGTGCAAGAGCACGCTGCACCACGAGATGCGCATCGATCGCATTTACGAAAGCCCGCGTGTCACCAAGCCATACACCGACGAGCAGTGGGAAAAGATCCGCATCGTGGGCCACGACATCGACGCCGATTTGCTGAAGCACGACGTGCGCCTCACCATGGGCGGCGAGCCGACCTTTATCTCCATCGACGACCCGGACGGTCCCGAGTGGAATTTCTCCGCGACCTCGCCGAAAAAGCGCATCCTTTCCGATACGCTGCTCAAGCGTTTGCGCGGGAAGTTTGCGCCCAAGTCGCTCGTCCACTACGGCCAGGGAAAATGGTATCCCGGTGAGGCGCTGCCGCGCTGGGCCTTTGGCTGCTACTGGCGCAAGGACGGCCAGCCTATCTGGCAGAACGACGCGCTCATCTCCGCCGAGGAGACGGATTACGGCCACAAGGCCGACCACTCCGCGCAGTTCATCGAGGCCCTCACCAAGCGCCTTGGCGCGGATCCCAAATGGATCATGGCCGGCTACGAAGACCCATTTTACCACGTGTGGAAGGAGCGCCGCCTGCCCTCCAACGTGGATCCGCACGAGACGGATTTGAAAAAGGAGGAGGATCGCACGCGGCTCGCAAAGATCCTCCAGCAAGGGCTGAACAGCGTCGTTGGCCACGTCATCCCGCTGCAGCGTGCTTACAAAGATCACTTCCCCGTGTGGGTGAGCGGCCCCTGGTTCCTGCGTGCGGAGAAGCTTTTCCTCACACCGGGTGATTCGCCCATGGGCCTGCGCCTCCCACTGGAGTCGCTGCCGTGGGTGAAGGAATCCGAGTACCCCTACATCAACGAACTCGACCCCAGCGCCGAGCGCCCACCACTGCCCACGCCCGAGGAATTCCGCCAGCGCTACAAGCGCATGGAGACACCCGCCCTCCGCCAGGCCGCCGATGTGCGCCGCCGCGGACTCACCGAGGAGGAGGCGAAAAAGGAAGCGCTGCGCTCCGACCCCACCCGCGAACCGAAGGTGGGAGAGTCCGCCCCGTGGATCGTCCGCACCGCGCTCTGCGTCGAGCCCCGCCAGGGCCGCATGTTTGTGTTCATGCCACCCGTGGCCACACTGGAGGATTACCTCGAGCTCGTCGCCGCAGTGGAGGACACCGCCGCGGAGTTGAAAGTGCCCATCGCCATCGAGGGCTACACGCCGCCGCGCGATTCACGGGTCAGCGTGCTGAAAGTCACCCCCGACCCGGGCGTGATCGAGGTGAACCTGCACCCGAGCAAATCGTGGGACGAACTCGTGGACCGCACGGAGCTGCTCTACGAGGAGGCGCGCCAGACGCGCCTCGGCACGGAGAAATTCATGATCGACGGCCGCCACACCGGCACCGGCGGCGGCAACCACATCCTCATCGGCGGCGAAACCACGTCCGATTCCCCCGTACTGCGCCGCCCGGATTTGCTGCGCTCGTTGCTCTCCTACTGGCAGAATCATCCCTCGCTGAGCTGGCTGTTCAGCGGACTCTTCATTGGCCCCACCTCGCAGGCCCCGCGTATCGACGAAGCACGCAATGATTCCATTTACGAAATGGATGTCGCGTTCCACGAACTCGACCGCCAGTTGAAAAAGCACGCCGATCTCCCCGAGGTGCCGAAGTGGCTGTGTGACCGCGTATTTCGCAATCTGCTCATCGACTCCAGCGGCAATACGCACCGCGCCGAGTTCAGCATCGACAAGCTCTACACGCCGGACTCCAGCAGCGGCCGCCTCGGCCTCGTGGAAATGCGCGCCTTTGAAATGCCGCCGCACGCGCAGATGAGCCTTGCGCAGCATTTGCTCCTGCGCGGGCTCGTTTCCAAATTCTGGCGCCACCCGTACCAGGGCGGCCTCGTCCGCTGGGGTACGGATATCCACGATCGGTGGATGCTCCCGCATTTCTGCCAGACGGATTTCCGCGAGGTCATCGACGACCTTCGCGATGCCGGCTACCCGTTCGAGTTCGACTGGTTCGCGCCACACTTCGAGTTCCGCTACCCGCGCATCGGCGACTTCGCCCAGCGCGACGTGCATGTGGAACTCCGCACCGCGCTGGAGCCCTGGCACGTGCTCGGCGAGGAAGGCTCCGCGGGCGGCACCGTGCGCTATGTGGATAGCTCCCTCGAGCGCATGCAGGTAAAGGCCACCGGTCTCGTGGGCAATCGCTTCATCATTACCTGCAATGGCCGCCGTGTGCCGCTCCAGCCCACGGGCACGAATGGCGAAGGCGTCGCAGGAGTGCGCTACCGCGCGTGGCAGCCGCCGAATTGCCTGCAGCCCACCATCGAGGTTCACGCACCGCTGGTGTTCGATCTCTACGACACCTGGAATAAGCGCTCGCTAGGCGGTTGCACGTATCACGTCACGCATCCCGGTGGCCGCAGCTACGATACCTTCCCGGTGAATAGCTACGAGGCGGAGTCCCGCCGGCTCTCGCGATTCGTCGTGAATGGCGCGACGCAGGGCACATTTACGCCACCGGCGGAAACTCCAAATAGCGACTTTCCGTTTACGCTCGACCTTCGCATCAGTTAAAAGGTGCCCATCATCGAAACGCCAAAGTCCGCTCTTAATCCCACCGCCACCGGTGGATTCGCCGCCAGCTATGCTGGCGGTGTGAGCGGCTTTGACGAGATGATGCGTGTGCCCGGTGAAGTGCGGGATCACTGGGTGCCGCTGCTCGGGGAGCTGGACGCCCTCGGCACCACCGAACTGCGCCGCCGCTCCGAGACGGCCCGGCGGCTCGTGAATGAACAGGGCATCACCTACAACGCCTATGGCGACGCCCGCACCACCGAGCGTCCATGGCTGCTCGATCCGATTCCCTTTGTGTTGCGCGAGGCCGAGTGGGCACCCTTGGAGCGCGCACTCATCCAGCGCGCCACGCTGTTCAATCGCATCCTCTCCGACTGCTACGGCCCTCGGGAATTGATCCGCTCCGGCTGGCTCCCGCCGGCCCTGCTTTTCGCCCAGCCGGACTTTCTACGCCCCGCGCACGGCATCCGCCCGCCGGATGGCACGTTCCTCCATTTCTACGCCGCAGACCTCGCGCGCTCGCCGGATGGCCAATGGTGGGTGGTCTCGGACCGCACGCAGATTCCCACGGGCGCGGGCTACGCGCTGGCGAATCGCCTCGTCACTTCCCGCGTGCTGCTTGAGGCGTTTCGCGATTGCCGTGTGCAGCGCCTTGCCACTTGGTTCCGCGATGTGCAGGCCACGCTCGCCCGCCTCGCCACGCGCCGCACAGACGACCCGCGCGTGGTCATGCTCACGCCAGGCCCATACAATGAGACGTACTTTGAGCAATCCTACCTCGCGCGCTACCTCGGCTACTCGCTCGTGGAGGGGCAGGATCTCACGGTGCGCGACGACAAGGTGTACCTCAAAACGCTGAGCGGCCTGGAGCCTGTGGACGTCATCCTGCGCCGCCTGGATGATGATTTCAGCGACCCGCTGGAGCTTCGCAACGACTCCATGCTTGGCGTGCCGGGCCTAGTCGGTGCGCTGCGCTCCGGCAACGTCGCGGTGGCCAATGCGCTCGGCAGCGGCCTGCTGCAAAGCCCCGCATTCATGGCCTTCCTGCCGGGACTGTGCAGGCACGTGCTCGGCGAGGAGCTCAAGCTTCCCTCCGTGGCCACGTGGTGGTGCGGGCAGAAAACCGCGCAGAGCGAAGTGCTCTCGCGGCTCGATGATCTCACCGTGCGCCCTGCATTTCGCAGACGCGACAACCTGCGCGCGGACCAAATGTCCCCGGCGGAGCTGGCCGAGCGCATCCGCTTCCAGCCGCATCTGTGGTCCGCGCAGGAGCGCGTGAGCTACTCCACCGCCCCGGCTTGGGATGGCAGCCAGTTCAAGCCCCGCCAGGTGTTGCTCCGTGTGTACCTCGTCGCCACGGCGGAGGGCTACCGCGTGATGCCCGGCGGCCTCACGCGCATCGGCGCGACTGCCGATACGCCCTCTGTCTCCATGCAGGATGGCGGCGCGAGCAAGGACACGTGGCTCATCAGCGATGCCCCCGTGGAGGAAACCACGCTGCTCTCGCCGCTCCGCGGCAGTGAGCTGCGCCGCGTGGGCAATAACCTGCCCAGCCGTCTTGCAGATAACTTTTTCTGGCTTGGCCGCTACACCGAGCGTGGTGATGCCACAGCCCGCCTGCTTCGCAGCGCCCTGCTGCGATTCAATCCCGAGAGCTCCGGCAGCGCGCTCACGCTGCTCACGCCGCTGCTACAGACACTCTGGCGGCAGGGGCAGCTCAAAAAATCCGCCAGCGCCCATTTGCGGGCCGAGGCCCTGGAGGCGGATCTGCTCGCCGCCGTTTACGACGGCCAGCGCCACGGCAGTCTCCGCGACCTCGCGGATCGCGTGCAGCAGCTCGCCATGCTCATTCGCGACCGCACCTCCAATGATGTGTGGCGCGCGCTCAGCCAGCTCGATGACTGCGTGACCGCGCCCGGCGACGGCCAGCCCGCGCTGGCGGCGGATGCCGTGGGCGCCGCGAGCCGCATGATCCAGCTCGTCGCATCCTTCTACGGCTTTGCCCGCGAGAACATGACACGCGCACAGGGATGGCGCTTTCTGGATATGGGCCAGCGCATCGAGCGGACCATCTACCTCTGCACCTTCCTGGAATCCGCGCTGAGTTGTGAGGAGCCGGATAATCCCAGCGTGCTGGAAGCCGTGCTGGAGGTGGCCGATAGCACCATCACCTACCGCTCCCGCTATACGCTGCTGCCAAATATCGCAGCGGTGTACGACCTCGTCCTGCTCGACGATACCAACCCGCGCTCGCTCTTTTTCCAGCTCAACCAGCTCGTGAAGCACTTCGATCGCCTGCCCCGGGAAAAGCAGAGCGCCCTGCCGAGCCCCGGGCAGCGCATTCTTATCGAGGCCGTCACCAGGGTGCGCCTGCTCGATCCGCGCGAGCTCTCCACTACGGAGGACTGGGCAAAAAGCGCCACCGCCCAGGTCATTCGCGACACGCTGCGCGACATGCCCCGTCTCGCCGAGGCCATCGCCGTGAGCTACTTCGCCCACTCCACCATCTCCCGCGCGGGTGCCTGAGGAACTTGTCCATGGATTACCGCATCATCCATCGCACGCTATATACCTACGCCGAGTCCGTCAGCGTCTCGCACCACGCCGCGCGCCTGCAGCCGCTCCAGTGCGCGGGGCAATCGTGCAGCGCCTTCGATATTACCATCCAGCCCACGCCGGATATCACCAAGACGCGCACCGACTATTTTGGAAACCGCGTGTGCATGTTCAGCATCCAGGCCCTGCACCAGCGCCTCGATGTCACTGCAAAGAGCATCGTCAGCGTGGCATCCCGCACCCCGCCCGTGCCCGCGCTCTCGCCTACGTGGACGGAAGTACACGAACGCTTCCGCGATCCTGTTTCGCCCGCCGACGTGCAGCCCTACGAGTTTTGCCTCGATTCCCCGCTGCTCGCGGCCACGCCATTTCTCGCGGAATACGCGCGCGCTTCGTTCCGCGAAAATACTCCACTCCTCGTGGGCGCGCGGGATTTGAACCGCCGCATCCACGAGGATTTTATCTACGATCCCAAGGCCACGGAAGTCGCTACCCCGCTCCACGAGGTTTGGAAAAAAAAGCGCGGCGTGTGCCAGGACTTCGCGCATCTCGCCATTACTTGCATGCGCTCGCTGGGGCTCTCCGCGCGCTACGTCAGTGGGTATCTCCGCACGCGTCCGCCCGCGGGCAAGCCGCGCCTCGTCGGCGCCGACGCCTCGCACGCGTGGTTCTCCGTGTATTGCCCGCACAATGGCTGGGTGGATTTCGACCCCACCAATAATGTCATCCCCACGGATGAACACATCGCCGTGGCGTTCGGGCGCGATTTCAGCGATGTGAGTCCCTTGAGCGGCATCCTCACCGGAGGAGGCGCGCATCGCGTGAAAGTCTCGGTGGATGTGGAGCCGCTCAGTTCGACGTGAGAGGTGGAGACGTAGAAAAGTGAGAAGCAGCACGGGTTCGCTTCACGTTTCACGTCTCAAATTCTCACTACCAAACACCCTCCCGCCGAGGAAAAACAGGATCGGTATGCGAAATCAAACACTCGACTACTTGCAAAAGGCGCGCGCAATCCGCAGCGTCCCGCGCTCTCAATGAAATTGCAGGTCACTCATCGCACTCACTTCAGCTACGCGGCCCCCGTGCGCGAGAGCTTCAATGAGATTCGCCTGCGCCCCATGTCGAACGAGCACCAGAACTGCGAATCCTTCCTGCTCCGCGTGCTTCCGGCGGTGAAGCTCTCGCATTACACGGATTTCCACGCGAACTGGATCCACTTCTTCGAACTGCCAAATCCCCACAATGCACTCTCCATCGAGAGCAGCGCCAAAGTGACCACGCGCTCCATCGTCATTCCCAATGATGCCACGCCCGCCCCGATGGCCCGGGTGGGTGAGTGCCAGCGCATGGAGCGGTGCTTCGATTTTTTGCAGGAGAGTAGCTACATCGAGCGCAGCCCAGAGGCATGGCGCCTGGCGCTCGACATCACCGCCGGGCAGACAGACATGTGGCAGGCCGCGCAGGCAGTCATGCGGCACGTCCACACGCACTTCACCTACATTCCGAATGTGACCACCGTGCACACCCACATGCGCGACGTGATGCGGGATAAACAGGGAGTCTGCCAGGATCTCGCGCACGTGATGATCGGTCTTTGCCGCGCCCTCGGCATCCCCACGCTCTACGTCAGTGGCTACCTTTACAATGGTCCCCGCGACACGCTGCTCGGATCGCAGGCCAGCCACGCATGGTGCGAGGTATTCCTCCCCGGCATCGGCTGGCGCGGCCTCGACCCCACCAACAACCAGCAGGTCGACGAGCGCTACGTCAAACTCGCCGTCGGCAGCGACTACGCCGACGTCCCCCCCGTCCGAGGCCACTACAAAGGCACGACCGACCGCCGCATGGAAGTAGAAGTCCTCGTAGAGCGCAGTGACGGGTAGTAAGCGCGCAGTCCCGCCTTCAGGCGGA
>JAYUWZ010001306.1:0-4964 GCA_043753265.1 Verrucomicrobiaceae bacterium | reverse complement strand
CAGGTTTTGATCGAAGTTACCCGCGAGGCGGATGACATCGGAGACCGGGTCAAAGTCGAAGCCCCAGAGATTCGAGTCATTCAGCGTGGTATTGATCCCGCCAACCAGCGCTGCTGCGCCTGATGTGACGTCGAGTTTGTAAATCCGCCCGGATTTGGCGACCACTTCGTCTGTGACGCCGAGAGCGTAGAGCTCGCCGGTCGCCGGGCGGAAATCGATCCCGGTGATGATTTCATTCATCGGCAGGCCGGTGATGGCGACATCTGTCTTCAGGACGGAGGGGCTCGCGCTGTCAAAGGAGACGAGCTTGTTCATCCCTGCCTCGACGGCGAAAATGATGGCGGGGGTGATGCGCGCTTCGAGAGCTTCGGGCATCGTGTGTTGGCGCGAGCGTTGGGTTTTCATGACTCGGCGAGCGTGCGCGACGTGGAGAAAACGCACAATCCGACCAAAGCCGGATAAGCCTAGCAGGGGATGGATCGGAACGAATCGGCGCAGTCTCAAAGACTCTGCGGCGAGCAATTCAAGGTGCCCGGCGGCGAGTCGGCCAACGCCCAGACGCGTGCGCCGAAGATAGCATTTGTTGGATGCTACTTCTCCAATTCGAGTGAAATCTCGCCCAAGTCGATCCGTGATGCCGGAAAATTTCCTGTAATTTTCAGAATCCTTCAGACAGAAATCACGAATCCCCTCTTTGGAGATGCGCTTCCCGGTTCCTTTGTCCAAGGGCGGGGACAGCGTATCCGCTTCATTTCCATTACCCTATGCATTCCTGCACCATGCACATTCCCCCTCCTGCTTCCTTTTCCCGTCCGAAGCTTGGCCGCGCTCTGGCCCTGCTGGCAGCCGCCGGTCTTTCCTGCGCCGCGCATGCCGCCGAGACACCAAGCCTGGTCGTCACCACGACGGCGGATGTGGTAAACTCGGAGGACAACCTCACCAGCCTCCGGGAGGCGGTGAACCATGCACGGAATCTGTCATTTGGAGTGACCCATACGATCACGTTTGATCCGTCGGTGGCTGGGCAGACTTTTTACCTGGCTACTGTCGGAGGCCTGGGCTGGGGCCCTACCGCGCTCTATACTACCAATGCAGTGACCATCGACGGTGGGAGCCTTGGTGTGACCATCGCCCGGGACCCCGCTGTGTCGAACCTTCGGTTGTTTGAGGTGGCCTCCAATAACAGCACGTTGACCTTCAAGGCGGTCACGCTCAAGAGCGGTCGGGCGATGGGCTTCGGCGCCCATGAAGGCGGCGGCTCAGCCGGCTTCGGTGGTGCGATTGTAAATATGGGCACTATTATCCTGAACGGGGTGACCTTTGTCGACAACGAGGCTGTCGGTGGCACCTTCAGCGGTACCGGCATTGGCGGTGGCTCCGGGCTCAATGCGCCGGGCACGCAGTTTAACGGCGGAGGGAATAATGCGGGTTTCGGCGCGGAGGGAACGGCTGGCGATGGTTCCTTTCGCGGCGGCGGCGGCTATGGCTACGGCCCTGCGGGAGTGGGGGGGCGGGGTGCTTTCGGAGGAGGAGGCGGCCTTGGCGACTTCCAGGGCGGCACAGGGGGATTTGGCGGTGGCGGTGGCGGCAGTTCCACGGATGAGACGAGAGGGGCAGCGGGTGGATTTGGTGCGGGAAAAGGAGGGCTTTCCCTTGGCGGCGCCGGGGCGGGCCTGGGTGGAGCCATCTTCAACGCGGGCGGCACCATCAGGGGGTCGAATGTCACTTTCACCAGAAACTCGGCGATTGGTGGCGTGGCCAATCCCGCGCGGGCCACGGCCGCGAATAATGGCAGTGGCTACGGAGGGGCCATCTTCAATTACAACGGCTCGGTGACACTCACCCATGCCACCGTGGCGAACAATGTCGCGGCGCAAGGGGGAGGCGGTATCTACCATCTCAGCGACAATGGCGCGCGTATCAACTTCTTTGGTGTCCCTGAAAACACTCTCGCTGCACCTGCAAAGGTTCACCTGATCAACACTCTCCTCTCCGGCTCCCATAATGGCGCGTCGGCCTTGGTGAGTGATTTCGTCCAAAATACCAATGATACCGGAAACACCGGAAACCCTGGCTATGTGGCAAGCCTCGGTGTGGGGAACCTCATCCAAACGCGGGCTGCGGCTGCGAATGATTTTGGCGGCGCTGCGCTGACTGCGGATCCTCTGCTCGGGCCTCTCGCGAACTATGGGGGGCCAACGCAGGTCATCAGGCTCAACCCGGGAAGCCCAGCAATCAATGCGGGTGTGCTCTCGCACATCCTCGTTGACCAACTCGGTCAGTCGCGCCCGATGGGCCCTTCTGGCGCACCGGGTTTGGTGGGCTATTACTATACCCTTGCTGTCCCTCCCCAGCAAACATTGCTGAACCCCTTGGACAACCTGAAGACTCTGGTGCCGACGGTCACCCAGATCACTTCCATCGTGGATTTCGGCCTGGGCACGGAGACCGTTGCCGGAGATGGAACGGTGCTTGACCGGGGTGAGAGCAATGGAAATCGTTTTGGAGGCATCGGGGTCAATGTGGGACTCAACAGCGTGGCGGCCTACTGGTTCGGCGCAGTCACCGTCCCGCAAACAGCAACCTATCGCTTCACGACCCGCAGCGACGATGGCACGGTGCTTTTCATCGACGGCCAGTTGGTCGTGAATAACAACTTTTCCCAAGCGATGACCAATCGTAGTGGCGACATCGTGCTCGCCGCAGGCCCCCACGTGATCGAAGTGGGCTACTACCAGGGTGGGGGCGGCTCGGGTGTGCAGGTAAGCTGGGAGCAACTCGACGGGGCGTCCCCCTTTCCGCGTCAAATCATTCCGGCCAGCGCACTGTCGCGCACCTTTCACAGTGGGGGTGTGGGAGACTTCGCGGACATCGGCGCATTTGAGGCGGCGGATATCTCCCCGCCCGCAGGCGGTTCCTTCGCGGTGTTGCCGGGAGCCACAGTCCGGCTCGGTGATCCGCTCGCAACGGTCTTCGCAGGATGGACGGATGCGAACCCGATTGAATACGAGGTGAGCGTCGGTGCCAACGTGCTCTTTCCGCTGGGGAACAGCCCGGTGCAATTCTTCACCCTGCCAGCAGGCATCCACCAGATCTCCGGGCGGGTGGTGGATACCGCAGGCCTGGAAACTTCCGTGGGACCGATCACCGTGCTTGTGGATGGCCAGGCACCGCAGCTCACCGTGCCGGGGGATATCTCCGTGGTCGCGCACACGGAGGCGGAGGCCGTGGTCCACTTCACCGTGACCGCGACAGACGACAACGATGCGCATCCCGTGGTGACTGTGAGCACGCCCAGCGGTTCGGTGTTCCCGGATGGAACGACGACGGTGACCGTGACCGCCACGGACGATGCGGGGAATGTGGCACAGGCGAGCTTCGACGTAACGGTGACCTACGATTTCGTGGCCTACCGCAGACTCCTCACGCTGGATGGATTGGTCCCTGGCGCGGGTGAACCGGGAAGCGGCATCGAGGACGAAATGCTGTTCGGCTCCTTCGGCCCACCCGCGATCAATTCCACCGGGGATGTGGCGATGCTGGCGAGAATTCGCCGGGGCCAGATCAAGTATCCTGTCATCATCCTCAAGCGCGGGTCGAACGGTCCGAGCGCCCTCCCTGCGGGGCGGCAACTCGCCCGCGTGGGGAGTGAAGTGCCGGGAATCAGCAACGTGGTGTGGGCCACGCTGAAAGACCCGCAGGTCGCGGAAGACGGCAGCGTGCTGGTGCAGGGGACCATCAAGGGAACGAGCCCCGCTGCGGCAGTGCCAGCGCCGGAAAAGACGGTGCTCGTGTGGTACCCCGCAGATGGCGGGTCGCCGCAGCTCGTGGCGCGCACGGGGCAGGTGGCTAGTGCGGACGGTGCGACGCTCAAGACTATTCTCGGCACCGGAGTGGTGAGCAATGGCGTGGTGGCCCTCTCCGGTGCGCTCACGCTCGGCTCCGGCACGCCCGCCGTTGCAGGCACAACGGACCGCGTGGTGCTCACGTGGGACTCCGCATCGGGCGAATTGGTGCCGCGCGTGCGCGAGGGCTTTTCGCCCGGTGGCACCCTGCCAGCGGTGAAAATATTCAAGACGCTCGTGGCTGGCTCCGGCGCTCCGGGCATGGGCCGCGGCTGGCTGGTTTCCGGGGAGACTACGCCGGGCAATCCAGCAGTGGCGCGCCTCCGCGTGCAGGCGACTTTTACCGATGCCACCTCTGCGGAACTGTCCATCGATCTAACCACGGGAGTGCCGTCCGTCCTCTTTGGCACCGGTGTGACCCTCGGCACCGAGGTCTCCGGTGGTGCGTCAGGGGTGCAATTAAAAGCAATTGGTCTCGCGGCGGCTGGCAACGATGACGACACCGCCGTGGTGCGCGCGACTCCCACCAGCGGAGCCCTGGGCCTCTTCGCTCGCGCTGGCAACCAGGCCGCCAGCCTCGTCCGCGCAGGCGAGGTGGCCCCGCAGAGCGGCGGTGCGTTGTTCAAATCGTTCGGCGATCCCATCGTCTCAGCCGACGGTTCCGGCTACGCCTTCGTTGGCAGATTGAGCGGCACCGGCGTCCTGCCGCAAAACGATACCGCGCTCTTTTGGGGCGATGCGGGCGGACATCCCGGCGTCCTCATCGCCCGCGAAGGCAGCACCGCTCCCGAGACGGGTGGGGGAGTCTTTCTCACCTTTAATTCACTGGCGGCTCCTGGCGGTGGCCAGGGCCCCCTCGTGCTTGCCAAGCTGAAGCCCGGCACAGGCGGCGCGACCACGGCCAACGACATGGGCCTCTGGGCAATGGACTCCCAGGGCACCTTGCGCCTCCTGCTCCGCGAAGGCGTCACCACCATCGGCAGCAAGACGGTGAAATCCTTCATCACCCTGTCCGCCTCCTCCGGCAACCCCGGCATCACCCGCAACTTCAACGCCGCCGGCGAAATCCTGGCAGTGGTCACGTTTACCGACACAACCACCGCCGTAGTGCAGATGACG
>JAYUWZ010001305.1:0-4965 GCA_043753265.1 Verrucomicrobiaceae bacterium | reverse complement strand
CGGGCACTTCTGCAGCGGTAAATGACTGCTCGGTTACGCCGGGGTAGGCGGGGCCGTTGCCAAACCGATCAATCTTCAGCGGGTGTGCGTTGTCGATGCCGCCGCGGTGAGGGTCAGTGGTGCAAAAATAGAGGAAGAAGGGGCGCTCGCTTTTCTCCTCAAAGAGAGCGCGGCAATTATCCGCCATGGCCACCCCGTTGCGCGCATTACCGGGAAGCGCGGAATCGAATTGAAAGGTCTCCTCCGGGGACACGTGGAACTTTCCGATGCGCGCGGTGCGATAGCCGCCTTTCCCCAGCAGCACGGGGAGTGACTGCACACCGCCGTGTGCTTGGAAATGATGCGTGCTGTGTTGCAGGCCATACATCCCGTTCGCGTGGTTGTGCAGGCCGCTAAGGATGACCGAGCGGCTTGGCGAGCAGCTTGCGGTAGTGCAGAAGGCCTTGGTGAATCGAACGCCGTCTTTCGCCAACGCGTCGATGTTTGGGGTGCGCGCGACTTTGTCCCCGTAGCAGCCGAGCTGGAAGCCAAGGTCGTCGCACACGAAGAGGATCACGTTGCGTTTTTCCGCCGCGTGGATGGTGGATAGGAAAGCAAGGAGGATCAGGAGGAATCGCATGATACGCACAGGGTGTCCAAGTGCGCAGTGCTGCGGCAAGCGTGAACTCAGGGACAAAAGGAACGTATGAATGAGAATCCTCTTCAACCGAACCAAAGAACCGGGGCTTAAAATCGTACTCGTTGCTCGGGGTTGGTATCGCTGCTTTCATTTATGCTTTGCATTTGGCGGTGCCGCCTGTTTTGCAGCCAAGACACCGCACTGCCATGTCCCTTCAATCTCTTGTAAAAGGCGTTTTTTACCGGATGGGTTATTCCATCAAAAAGTTGCGACCCGCACCGAGTGCGCATAAGGGCGGGCAGGCTGCTCCAGTGAAGGGTTCCATTCGCTCCATGATCCATGCGGTGGATCCCTACGAGAGATTCGACGCCGCTGCGCTGCCGCTCGATTTGCAGGGCTGGGGAAGCGATACCCCGGCGTTCAAGGAAATCATCACCAAGGTGCGTCCACGCCTGATTATCGAGGTGGGCTCGTGGAAGGGAGCCAGCGCGATTCACATGGCGGACATTGTGGCCGCCGAGAAACTGGATGCGCACATCGTCTGCATCGACACGTGGCTCGGAGCCCTGGAGTTTTGGACGGACCAATCCGACCCGACCCGTTTCGGGAGCCTGAAGCTGAAGAATGGATGGCCGCAGGTATATTACCAGTTCCTCGCAAATGTGGTGCACAAGGGGCACCAGTCGCGCATCACTCCGTTTCCGCAGACCTCCGCCACCGCCGCGCTGTGGTTGCGCAATTATGGAGTGAAGGCCGATCTCATCTATGTCGACGGCTCGCACGAGGAGGACGATGTGTACGCGGACATTATCGGCTACTGGGACGCGCTGGCGCCACGCGGCGTGCTCTTTGGAGATGATTGGGAGTGGGCGGGCGTGCGGCTCGCCGTGGAGCGCTTTGCCCGGGAACAAAACGTCCGCATACGCCATGTGGCGGACAAGTGGGTG
Source organism: Verrucomicrobiaceae bacterium (assembly GCA_043753265.1). Lineage (GTDB taxonomy): Bacteria > Verrucomicrobiota > Verrucomicrobiia > Chthoniobacterales > Chthoniobacteraceae > SXWH01. The sequence goes on along the minus strand of JAYUWZ010001305.1, from coordinate 3,399 downwards.
CTGGACAAGGCGTAGGGCGCATTTCAGCCCAGGATTGACCGGAGCCTGTAAAATCGAGTGTTCATTCCGCGTGGAACAACCCAACACGCTTGAAGCCCTCCGCCATCGACTGGAGCACGAGGACAATCTTGTAAACCACCGGTTATCCTGGATTCTCACTTCGCAGGCCTTCCTGCTCAGTGCCTACGCCATTTTACTGAATGCCCCACAAGTGCTCCGTTCCGATGTGCTGGTGCGGCACCATGCAACTCTCGTGAAGATCATCCCCTTCGTCGGATTCGCTGCGGTGATGCTCATGTGGCTGGCAATCCTTGCGGCACTGATTGCCATGCGCGATTTACGGCTTTGCGCGTCAAAATACCAAAACCCCGATGCCCGCCGCATTCACGGCACCTCGCTCACGCGCATCCTTGGAATGACTGCGCCCGTCGTCATCCCCATCATTTTCATGTCTGTGTGGGTGGTTTTGATTTGCAGCTAGGGCGACTTTGAATCGTCTTCGCAAGTATCTTGGCTATAGGTTTTTAACGTGTATTCAATTCTTGTTGCTTCTACGCGCTTTGCTTTCGCCCAGACCGTGCTACGGTTTTTGCCCATGAGACTCGTGCTTGCCTTGGTTTCCGCCCTGTCGCTGTGTCTGCCGGTGGTTCGCGCCGATGAGGATGACGAGCCGCCAAAGGCCATTTCCAAGGAAGACAAGGATTCGCCGTATGAGCAGATCGAAGCCATCGCCCGTGCGATGCAGATCATCCGGCAGGATTACGTGGACGCAAAAAAGGTGAGTTACGACGACCTCACGCGCGCGGCGCTGAAGGGAATGCTGCAAAGCCTCGACCCGCATTCGCAGTTCATGGAACCCACGAATTTTGAGGACATGAAAGAAGACACGGAAAGCCGTTTCGGAGGTCTCGGGGTCCATGTCACGGAGCGCAATGGCGACCTCATTGTGGTGTCTCCCATGGAAGACTCCCCGGCCTTTCGCGCGGGCCTGCTGCCGGGCGATCAAATCATCAAGATCAATGGCGAGAGCGCGGAAAAGATGGAATTGCCGGGGCTCACGGACAAGCTGCGTGGCGCACCGGGAACAAAGGTGACGCTCACCATTTTGCGCCCGGGCACAAAGGAGATTAAGGATTTCGAGCTCACGCGCGAGATCATCAACATCTGGAGCGTGAAAGACGCGAAGATGCTTTCCTCCGACATCGTCGGCGACGCAAAGGTAGGCTACGCGCGCATCACGCAATTCAACGCACCCACTGCCGAGGAACTCGCGCGAAAGCTCGACGAGATGGAGAAGGCCGGCATGCAAGCACTGGTGCTGGATTTGCGCTTCAACCCGGGCGGTCTGATCAATTCTGCGGTGGATGTCGCGGGGATGTTCCTGCCTCCAGCCACGGTGGTGTGCACCACGGAGGGCCGCGTGGCCTCGCAGAGCCGCAAGTACACCGCCAATCCCGCGCTGCGCCGCAGGGCAAACTACCCGGTCGCCGTGCTGGTGAACTTTGGCAGCGCAAGCGGCAGCGAACTCGTTGCCGGCGCGCTGAAAGATACCAATCGGGCCATCCTCGTGGGCGAGACCACCTTTGGAAAAGGCAGCGTGCAAAGCATTCTGCCCATGCCCGATGGCTCGGCCCTGCGTCTCACCACTGCAAAGTATTACACTCCGAGCCACCAGCTCATCCACGAGCGTGGCGTGACCCCTACCATTCGGGCCACGATGACAATCGAGCAGGAAAAGCAGCTCATCATTTCGCGCCGGGAGGATCTCACCCCCGAGCAAAAGCAGAAGGACCTCACCAACTTCCGCGATGTGCAACTGGACCGCGCCGTTGACGCGCTGAAAGGCGTGCTCGTCTACGCGCAAAAGTCCGGTCGGTAGAAATACCGCATGTAGTCCCGCCTTCAGGCGGAATGCATCTTTCATCCTCGCCACTCGCGTGGGATTTTTTGAAATGCCAGACCCATCTTCAGCTCCATTGATCGTCGCCATCGAAACCTCGTGCGATGAAACGGCCTGCGCGGTGCTGCGCGGTGGTGAATTGCTTGCGGGCGAGGTGGCCTCGCAAATCGAGCTTCATGCAGCGACAGGTGGTGTGGTGCCGGAGGTGGCCTCGCGCAACCACCTCCGCGCAATGCGGCCTGTGCTGCGGTCCGCGCTGGAGCGAGCTGGCGTGCGGCTGGAGGAGGTGGATGCCTTTGCGGCCACGCGCGGACCCGGTCTCGCAAGCTCGCTGATGATCGGCATGAGCGCCGCAAAGGGAATGGCCGTGGCATACGGGCGGCCATTTGTCGGCGTGAACCACATCGAGGGGCACCTGCTCTCGCCGTTCTTCGAGAACGGCGGTGTGCGGCCGGGCATCGGCCTCGTGGTGAGCGGAGGCCACACGCTGCTGGTGGATATCGCCGCAGTGGGAGACTACCGCCTGCTCGGCGGCACCGTGGACGATGCAGCCGGTGAGGCGTTTGACAAGGTGGGCAAGCTGCTCGGGTTGCCGTATCCAGGAGGCCCAAATGTCGAGCGCACGGCAAAGGGCGGAAATCCCACAGCCATCGACTTTCCCCGCTCGATGCTGCACAGCGACGACTTCGCATTCAGCTTCAGTGGATTGAAAACCAGCGTGCGCTATCTTTTGCCGAAGCTCTCGCAGGTGCCGCTGGCGGATGTGTGCGCATCCTTCCAGGATGCCGTGGTGGACGTGCTGGTGGGCAAGTCGCTGCGCGCAGTCCGTGAGACGGGTCGCAGGGTGCTGGCGGTCAGCGGCGGCGTGAGCTGCAATGGCCGGCTCCGTGAAAAGCTCCGTGACGCTTGCGCAAAAGCCGGTGTCGAACTCCTGCTCGCCGAGCGCGCCATGTGTACTGATAACGCGGCAATGATTGGCTACGTGGCCGCATTGCGCTTCGCCCGGGGGCAGGTGAGCGGGCTTGACTGCGAACTGGACCCGAATCTGCGCCTCGTGGCGTGAGCGAATCCGCCGCTTACTTGGGCGTTCCGGTATTGTAGGTGGCCTGGGGTTTCTCGCAGTGGATGTGGGAGCGCTGTGAGGCGTCGTCGCCGGTGTAGATTTCGTAGTCGATGGGCTTTGACGAATAGCCGCCAGCCATGAATTTTTCAAGCTGGCGGGCGCGTCGGAAGACGGGGGTGAGAGTGCGTTTCCACCACGGAAGGGAACTGAGCCAGCCTGCGCGTTCCGTGGAGCCGTGAGTACCTTGACCGAGATTCTCGCCGGTGTGGGTAAACGTGGAGAGGTAGCGGCGGACGTTGCGGGGCCGGAAGCCGCGTTCGAGGGCGCTGAGCATCCATTGGCCGTCGGCGACGGCCTTGAGCTCGGGGCGGAAGCGAATGCCGGCCTCCCAGACTCTGCGGCGGTAGAAGGTGGCGCAGGTAAGGGCGTAGAGGTG
>JAYUWZ010001304.1:0-4970 GCA_043753265.1 Verrucomicrobiaceae bacterium | reverse complement strand
ATGGCGGTTGCGGCGGTATTGCTGGGTATCTGGGCGCATACGTATGGCAGCGCGGGGCTGGGCGGGGCTGCGCTTCCCTGGTTTCTTTTCAGCGGCGTGGTGGGATTTGGGGTGGGGGATGTGGCAATGTTTGGGGCGCTTCAGCGCATCGGCCCGCGGCTCACCATGCTGCTCACGCACTGTCTAGCGGCACCGCTGGCGGCTTTCACCGAGTGGGTATGGCTGGGGACGTCGCTTGGCGTGGGCGAAATGGCGTGTGCGGTGGTGATTTTGGGCGGTGTCGGCGTGGCACTAGCACCCGATCACGGCAGCGACATCCCGCGCAGGGAATTTTGGATCGGAGTGCTGTGTGGAATCGGGTCTGCGTGCGGGCAGGGATTTGGCTCCGTGCTGAGCGTCCGCGCCAACCGTGCCGCCTTGGAAGCAGGTCAGGTGGTGGATGGGGGTACCGCGGCCTACGAGCGCATTCTCGCCGGACTGGTGGTCGCGTTTTTGTTTTTTGTGTTCCTGCGGGACCGTGAGCAAAAGACCGCGCCCGGTGTGTGGAAGACTGCCTGGTTGTGGATCATCGCCAATGCGCTCGCCGGCCCGAGTTGCGGAGTCGCGGTGTATCAGTGGGGCCTGGCCACCACGCCCACTGGCATCCTCATGCCCGTGGTCGCCACCTCCCCGGTGCTCACGCAGTTTCTCGCATGGGCAGTGGATAAAATCCGGCCTACTCCGAGGACTATTATCGGCGGAGTGATCGCCGTGGGCGTGGTGATTGGGCTGCGCTTGCTGATGCTAGACGGGAAGTAGGAAACGCCGGGTGATTCGTGCGCGGAGACCCGCCACCACGACGGACTGCAAGTCCGTCCCGCATTAGTCCGGCAACTGATCCATCCGGAAACTGCAGCAGCCGAAATCGAGGGTCGTGCCTTCGCGTTCGATGCGGCGGCGGAATGGTGTGGAGATGGAGTATTGCCTGCGCTGGCCGTCCGCCCGCACATCCACGATGCCCGCTTGCTTCAGCACGCGCAGGTGCTTGCTGGTGTTGTATTGGGAGATGTCCAGGCGATCGGTGAGGTCGTTCACGCTGGACTCGGCTGCGAGCAAAACTTTCACGATCCGCTGGCGGGTGCGGTCTGAGAGAGCTTTGAGGATATCGGTGCAGTCCATGGCTGGCACGGGAATGTGAGATGCTTTGCCTGGAAATTGCAACGTGGAGTTCTGCAAGGGTCTTCTATGCGCTGCGCCCGCTGGAGCGGACCAGCTCCGCGACACTTGCGATTTGCCGGGCGTGCGTCGTTTCCCAGCCAGCAGGCAGGCGCGCGCTCCAATTGCCCGCGCCGACGGTGCCGGGTACGTTGAATCGCTGCGTGGTGCCGAGCAGGTCGGTAATCATGAGGATGGCGAGCCATGAGTTGGAGCGCATGAGGCCCGCGAGCAGGGAGAGGTGGACTTCCTCGAAATCGAGAATGCGCGGCACGTCAAACGCAGCCCACGTGGCCATGCGGCGCACTTCCCACCATGCGTGATCGCGTGCGCCTGCGAGCCGCTCGGGCTCCTCAATGGCGGCGCGGATGATAGCCATCCATTTGTCCCACATGGTGCGTAGAGGGTCGTGATCGTGCGTGGCAAAAGTGGTCACGCTGCATCGCGGATACTCGGCCCCCGGGGTCAGTTTCTGTTTGTCGGGCTCCTCCTCCCACTGGGGTACTTTGAATCCCGGGACATCGAGCGAGAGCAGGCTGGGGCGTACGTAATCGGGCACGGTGCCGAGGTCCTCGCCCACGAGCGCGCCGGGGCCCACCTCACTTTGCAGCACCCTCAGGAACTCCTCGCCCTGTATGCGGTTTGCATCCTTGTGCTCGGGCGTGTCATCGGGGCGCTCGTGGAATCGCGGCAGTTCACCGCCGGTAATTGCCTTTGCCTCGTCGATGCCCAAGGGCGCGAACTCGGGATTGCGCTCGGGCCGCCACGGAAAGCCGTAGATGCGGAAAAAGCCGAGCACGTGATCGATGCGGAAAACGTGGAAGCTTTCCGCAATCATCCGCACACGCTGGCGCCACCAGGCGAAGCCCGACTCGCGATGGCGTGGCCACTGGTAAAGCGGCACGCCCCAGTTTTGCCCCCATTTACAGACGAACTCATCGTCGGTGAATGCGGGCTCGGGCGGTGCGCCGCCGCTCCAGCGCAGGTCGAAAAGATTGGGCTGCGACCACACGTCGGCGCTGTGGTAATTTACGCCGAATGGGATGTCGCCCATGAGCACCACGCCGCGCTCCGAGGCGAAGGCCTTTACTGCGCGCCATTGCGTGAAGGCGAGCCATTGCACGTACTGGAAAAAACGCACCTCCTGCGCAAACTCATTTTTGTCACCCTTTCGCTGTGCCGCGAGCCACGCGGTGGCGGCGGAGATGGTGCGAATCCCGGCAGGCCACGTTTCCCAGCGCTCCCCGCCATTGCGATCCGCGAGCACGCGGAAGAAGGCGTATCCCTCCAGCCATGCGGCCTCGTCCTTTACGAACGCATTGAACTCCTTTGCACGGGCATCGTTGGACTCAAGGTGGCGCTCGGTGAAATTTGCAAAGGCGCGGCGGAGCAGTGCGCGCTGGAGGGTCTTCACCTCGGCCCAAAGCACAGGCCCCTCGCGCAGAGATTCCACGCGATGCGCCTCGGCGATGGTGGCGAATTCCGCGGGTTGCAGATCGGGCACCGCAGCCATGTCAATGGTCGTGGGCTCGATGGATACCGAGCTGATGGCATTGTAAGGGCTGTGATCGCCGCCGGTTTCATTCACCGGCAGGAGTTGCACACAGCGAAATCCATTCGCCGCTGACCACTCGATAAAGGCGCGCAGCGATTGCACGTTGCCGCAGCCGCAATCGCCCTCCGACCGCAAGGCGAAGAGTGGCGTCAAAACCCCAGCGATAGGTCTCTCAAAAGAAAGCATTCCGTTCATTCCTTCGCGGGCAGTAGCAAGAGTGGGCGCGGCAGGCGAGATGGAAAATTGAAACGTCCAACATCCAGCGCTTACCGTCCAATGGCACACGCTTTGTTTTCTTAACCTCTACCTACTCTGTCATCCTGAGCGAGCTTTAGGCGAGTGAAGGATCCCGTGGAACTTCATGATGATCCCATTACTTTTGAATTCGGGCGGGATGTTTCAGTCGCTTAAAGCTCCATCAACATGACAGTGATTGGGTGAGGTTGAACAAAAGGCGCTTCGCGCTGTGAATAAGCGAACCCGTACACGAAATTCCCCACCCACGCTGTCCAGGCGTGGGTGGGGAGGATTTCGCACGATGACGGTATCGGGCGAACCCGTGCCCTGCACGGCACGGGTGTTCACGGGGAGAGATCGGTTACTGCTGCATACGAAGGATGTGAATTTTTCCCCGCATAATGGCGGAGTACCAGCGTTGTAGCCCACGCGGCTGGTACCCCGCCATTGGGGGTGTTCTAGCGGGAGGTGTTGTCTCAGTTTTCGGGCAGGCGCCACTCGAGGATGCCGCCTGATTTACCCGGACGGAGCTGCACGTTGCAGCGGATTTTGGTGGTGGTCACCGGTTGGAACCGAAGGATGGACGGATGCCACGAGGCGAAGAGATCCACGGCTTGGTTGTAGTTGGCAGTGAGCTGCACGGGTGCCCACTGGCTGGTGGCGGTGTTCCAGTACTCCAGGTTAAAGGACTGTGGGAACTGGCAATCGCCCCCGTCGTCGAACCACATGATGTCGCTACGGCTCAACGTGAGCGGCTGCGGGAACTCGTAGGCCACCCACTCGGCGGTGCCGAGATGGCTCCACCAGGTGAAGCGCGGGATGCTTTGGTCGTTCGAGTGGTTGCCGAGCCGTCCGTCCTTGATTGCATCGGCGGAGTCGCCTGCATTCTTGTAGGAGTAGGTGATTGTCGCGTTGCCGATGCGGCCCTGGTCGGGCGCATTGTTGTTCGCCGTGGCGATGGACTCCGGGATCCAGACGCACATGTTGGAGTTGTTGTCGTTGTTGGCGTTGTCCCACACCGCGTACGGAATGAGGGTGAATCCGGTGCTGCCGCCGCCATCGGCGTTGATGCCGGTGCCCGTGATACGGACGCTGCCGCCGAGGTCGCCACTGTTGTAGCTTTGGGCGGTGAGCGTGGCGTTGTTCGGGATGACGATGCGATGGACGTTGGTACCGTTGTAGGGGCTCTCGAGGCAGTAGACCATGGGACCGCGAGCGATGGCGACGCGGCCGACGTTGGCCCACACTTTCGCGTGCGCATAGACGCGACGCACGGGCATCGGGTAGTTGAGCTGTACCACGTCACCGGATTGCCAGGTGCGCGTGATGGGCAGGAACCCTTTATTGACGGTGCCCATGTTTACGTTGCTGCCGTTGATGGTGGCAGTGCCGCCGCTCACCCACGCGGGAACGCGGACGTAGAGCGTGAATGCGGTGGAGGCGCTGGGATTCACATTGATGGTGATCGCGCCGTCCCACGGGTAGTTCGAGGCCTGCTGGATGTTCACCGTGTTGCCGCCGTAACTGAGGGCGGCGTTGCCGGCCATGAACTGGTTCACCCAAATGCCCAGGCCGGGTTTGGTGGAGTATTGGTAGCCTTGCAGCGACGGAATGGTGCGCACAATGTTCGTCGCGCAGCACGCAATACCCTGGCGTTGCTTGGTGCCATTACGCGACATGTAGCCGTTGTAGTAGAGCCTCGAGCCATTGAGGTTTCGCCCTGCGGCGAAGGTATTATACATGATCCGCTCGATGACCTCGGCATACTTGGCGTCGCCGCGGATGTTGCCGAGGCGGTGGCTGAACATCATCATGGCGCAGCCGGCGCAGGTTTCATTGTAGGCGGCGTCATTCGGGAGGTCGTAGTCGGGGCCGAAACCTTCGTTATACATCTGGTGGTCGTAGCCGCCGGTCACATACATCTTTTTGTCGACCACGTTTTGCCACACGGTCTCCATCGTATTCAGGAGCGGGATGTCGTTGG
>JAYUWZ010001303.1:0-2261 GCA_043753265.1 Verrucomicrobiaceae bacterium | reverse complement strand
GGACGCACGCTGCGGGGCTGCGCCCACGCAGCATCCAGCCAGGTGCGGGCGGCATCAGGTTCCAGCCAGTTTGTCGGTCCGAGCAAGATGGCACCTTGTTCGCTGGCGGGTTCATTGTAAAGCGAGGCCATGCTGCCCGAGTAAATCACCCTGCCTCCATGCAGCCCAATCGCATGCGCAGCTTCTGCCAGTGCAGCCGATGGCGAGTGGGTGGAAAATACAAGCGACACCCCGGTGCGCTCCACTTGTTCGCGGATGACCCGCCAGTACTTCGCTGCCCGCGCCGGGTCCACATGGGTAAGCGGCTCGTCCATCACCAGCGTGCGCGGGGAAAGAACCAGCGCCCGTGCAATGGAGAGCCGGCTTTGTTCACCACGGCTCAGAGACCCCGGCTTTTGCTCCACTACCCGGCCGAGATCGAAAGCTGCAAGCAGACGCTCCGCCTCCTCTCGGCTCGCGCCACACTCCGTCAAATGCTCGCGCGCGGTGCAGTGCGGCCACAGGCCGTCATTCTGCGGCACCCATGCCAGCGGCCCCTGCGCACGCACGCTCCCCTTCACTGGTTTCTCAAATCCCGACAGCAGATTGAGCAGCGAAGTCTTCCCCGCACCCGACCAGCCCAGCACAGCGGTGACGCCCGGAGCAATGGCTAGCGAATCCACGCGCAGGCGCGGGTGCGCGGGATTTACACCGAGCACCACGCCTTCGAGCACAAATGGAGGGTCAGCAGACACGACGCCGTGCATAAAAGCGGGCGGCAAGCGCGGTCAACAGCGCAGCGAGCAGCGGCACCGCAAATGCGAATGAAAACATGACGTTCAGGGAAGAGTTCCGCCCGTAGTGGAGAAGATTGAGCAGCCGCACGCTCGCCGAGGTAAACTGCGGCGGCGCGAGCAGGGAATTAATGGTGAAATCCCCATACGCAAAGCCGAACAGCAGCAGGATCGCGATCAGGCGCGGCCACCCATCCATGCTCCACGCAGCCCGGCGCGCGCCCGCCAGACGGGCCGCGTGGATCGCCGCATGGTCACGCGTGGCATCGATGCCGAATCGCAAAAGCAGCGCAAAGGGCAGCAAGAGCAGAACCAGCCCCAGCACTGGCGCAAAGACAGTGTCGCGCATTGATTCCAGCCCTGGCACGCGCATCAACGCCAGCAGGAGCAATCCGCACAGCATCGGGCCAAATAACCCAGGCAGCGCGAGCAGCCGACGCCACCCGCCCCGCGACTCCACCCAGCCTGCAAGCATCCACGCGAAAGCCGCACTCGCAGCCGCAAGGCCCGCGCCATTCGCAATCTCCCGCCATGGCGCCAAGCCCATCGCCTCGGCACCCCGCGACACAAACGCCAGCGGCACTCCCATAAACAGGCTCGCCACGGGAAAGCATTGCAGCCACGCGCCAATCACCACGGTGAGCACCACCAGCGTGGACCGCGATTTCAAAACTCCACCGCTCTCCTGCCCCGGCGACGACCCACGACCAAACACCACCATCACGGCCAGGACAGCAACCTGGATCGCAAATGGGAGCGCCACGAGACGGAGGGATTCGCTGAGCACTGTGCCGCCCGCCTGCGCATCGAAAAGCGAGACCGTCCACGCCCGCATGTTCCAGGTCGTCGCGAGCTCAAACTCCTGAAACGCGAGCAGGAATACCATGCCCACGCCTATCCAAAGTCCCCGTCCCCACCCTCTCAGTCCCCACTGGACTCGTTGCAGCCACGGCCTCGATACGCTGGTGCGAAAACAATGCATCGCCTCGCGAGAGAGCGCCGGGGGCATGAGCCAGACAATCAGCACCGCCATCCACGCAAAGCGCAGCCACACCAGCGCGCAGTAAAAAATCTCCTTCCGCACCCTATCCATCGCCATCGCGTTTTCATATCGAAAATACCCACCCGCAAACCCCGGCGCGAGCAGCGCCGCCATGGCCATCCAAAAGAAAAACGCCCGAAGTCCACGAGGCGTCGAGCGGATGCCCGGGCCGGCAATCAGCAACATCGCGAAAGTGGCCAGCGCGATAACTCCAGCCCGGCCGAGCGATAAAAGCGTAGGCTCAAGAACACTCATGGGAATGCAACTGGGAAAGGAGCGTCCAAAAAATACGCCAGTTCTTGGAGTGCGGCAGCCCTCTGCCGCTTTGGAAGGCGGAAAGATGGCGGGAGGAGTGTTTGAATAACCAAGTGAAGCTTGGGAATATATTGCAACATGCGGTCCTTGTTGCCTGCCGAGTCCCTCCCACAAGCCAAGGCGGCAGGGGG
>JAYUWZ010001302.1:0-2261 GCA_043753265.1 Verrucomicrobiaceae bacterium | reverse complement strand
TCTATTTCGAAAGTCTGCGGCGCGAGTCTCGCGGTCATCTTCTCCGCAACCCTGTGCAGTTGCTCAACCACCGAGCCTTCTCCCCCCGGCTCCGTCTCCGCAAAACTCGAGAGGGCAGGTGAAAACTACCAGGCCACCGAGGCAGACCGCGAGGCGCGCTCCAACGACCCCGCCACGCGATAGCCCATCACTTCGTCGCCGCCCGCACGCGCAGAAATCTCGGCGTTCCTCCCACCCCATCTCGTGCGACAAGCGTCGTTTCGGTTTCCATAACGATTTCCGCAGGATCCCAGATTTTCAGATCCCCGCTCACCTCCACGGCCAGGGTGGAGTGGGGCCGCTTTGTGAGCGTGATGCTCAGCCGCCCCTCCGCGTCGAGCACCACAGGCAGCACGTCCGTCGAGTCCGGCACGCGGGGACGACGGCCCAGTGCGTATTCCACGATCTCCTTCAAGCCATCTAGGTCGGAGTCACCAGCAGCCGAGCGGTTTGTCGTGTTGCCAAATTCCGCGAGTTCCCACTCGTCCGGCAGCTTGTTGCCATTTGCGTCCCACCCCGTGGTGAAAGTGATATCCTTCGTCACCGTCGTCCCCCGCGCATTTACCCCCACGAAGCGCGCGTGATAGGTGGTGTTCTCGGCGAGATTCTTGAGCGGAAAGAGATAGCCCGTCGTGAAAAGACCCGTGTTGATCGATTGCACCGGCGTCTCGCTACCGTAGGCAGTCGTGAGCCCATACTCGCATTTCACCGTGGAAGGGGCGTAATTGCCCGCGGCATTGACCCGGATCTGCGCGCTCGTCGGCAGCACCCAGTCGGTTTTGCCAAGCACCACCGAGGGCCCCGGTGCGAAACGGGCCGTGACAATGTCGAGCAATCCCCCCGTCGATGGCTGGGCAGCCCCGCTGACCACCACTCCCCCATCCGGCTGCACGGCCATGAGAGTTACAGCCCGGGTGGTAGTCGTCACGACCGAGGTCCCCTGCCCGGTGAGGGGCTGCGACCAGCGCCAGTTGCCTGTCTGTGCGTCAAGAGCCACGAGATGCAGGCCTCTGTTATAGTCCCCGTACATGAGCACCTCGCTGCCGCGTATCGCGAGATTCGTCACAAATCCCGCGAACGGCCCCGCGTTTGTCTTTCGCCACATCAGGTTGCCCGTGGCACCATTGTATTTGGAGTAGCTGGAATTGCTGGAATTGCCGGCCGAAGGATGCGTTTGAGTGCCCTGGGTGATGTATATGTTGCCCGCCGTATCAGTGATCGCGTCCCATGGTGTCGTGGGAGTCTGCTCATTCCTTTGCCATAGCAGCCCACCATCGCTCGACCGGTAGCGTATTACACTGGAGTATGTCACCACCGTCACCCCTCCCGTGGAATCCAGCGCGAGCAGGCGGGCCACGGGATTGATGCCGCTTGCGGCCGGGATGACCGATGTCCACACCACTGTCCCCGTGGCCTCGGTGAGCCGCACTGTGCAGGTCTCGGTGCTATCGTTCAGGGCACCGGCGGCGTATACATCGCCGCTGGCATCCAGCTTCATCGCGCGAAAATTGCTCGAGCGATTGGGGGACCGGTATTCCCAGCGCTGCGCGCCGGTGCTGCCATTCAGCTTCGTCACCGATGCGAAGGCTCGGATACTTCCAGCCAGGAGCACATCGTTGTCCGCATCCACGGCGATTTGATACACCCCGCTGTTGTATTCAGTTTTTCCGCCCCCATTCCACAGGATGGCGCCATTGGCTCCGTTGAATTTCACCACCCCGTCCCCATCCGTGCAGATTACCGGTTGATCGTCCGGCCCCACCGCGACGTGCACATAGTCGGCTGGGTCATACAGGATGTCTCTGCTCCGCGTGTTCGGCGAGTTCCACCGCCAAATTTGCGCCCCCGTCACCCCATCGTATTTCACCACCGCCGCCCGATAGGAGTACGTCTGCTGCCCAAACATCCCACCCACATAGATGTCTCCCCTGCTATCCACCGCCGTCGCCGTCGGCACATCGTGGTATCCCGCCGCGCCAGCCAGCCGCGTCACCCACTTTTCCGCCAGAGGATTCGGCGTCTGTCCCAGCGCCGGGAGGACAAAAAGTAAAAGCGCCAGGAGAGGAAGAGCGAAGCGGGAGTTCATAGGGGTATCGTCTACAAAGGCGTTTAATTGTATTTCCTTTGTAATTACAATGACAATTTTTACGCCCTGCAAATGCCTTGTATGGTGACCGCTCTAAACGAGCCTGAAAATAGTGGTGATCCTGCGGGAGCGAAGG
>JAYUWZ010001301.1:0-4975 GCA_043753265.1 Verrucomicrobiaceae bacterium | reverse complement strand
GAAGTGTAATGTGAGACGGACTTGTAGTCCGTCTGCATCGGCAAAACTCCCGTCGGAGTGAAGGACTCAAGCCCACCAGACGGACTACAAGTCCGTCTCACACTAGGGCTACCGCCCGTCGCTTGCGCCATTGGACATTAAATGTTGAGCGTTTAAGCATCGGGCGTTTGCTGTGTTGCATCCCCCACCCCTCCCCGCGCATCCTCCCCTCCTCCATGATCGCCACCGACGGCCTCACCAAGCTTTACGGCGACTTCGCCGCTGTGCGCGACCTTAGCTTCGCCGTGCGCCCTGGCGAAGTCATGGGCCTTGTCGGCCCGAATGGCGCGGGCAAGACCACCAGCCTGCGCTGCCTCGCGGGCATCATCCCGCCCACGAGCGGCACCGTTATCATCGCCGGGCACGACATGGCTTTCGACCCTCTTGCGGCAAAACAGGAACTAGCCTTCTTCTCCGACGAGCCGCGCCTTTTCGATTACCTCACCGTGCGCCAGCATCTTGAATTCACCGCGCGCCTCTACCAGGTGAAGGATTCCGCGCCCCGCGCAAAGGAACTGCTGGAGCTGCTCGAGCTCGCCGACAAGGCCGACCAGCTCCCCGGCGAACTCTCCCGCGGCATGAAGCAGAAAGTCGCCATCGCCTGCGGCTTCATCCACCGCCCGCAGGTCATGTTTTTCGACGAGCCGCTCACCGGCCTCGACCCTCTCGCGATTCGCAGGACAAAAGATCTCATCGCCCAGCAGGCAAAGGAAGGCGTGGCCATCCTCATCAGCTCCCACCTCCTCCATCTGCTCGAGGAGGCCTGCACCCACGTGCTCATTCTCAAGCGTGGCGAAAAAGCCGCCCACGGCACCCTCGCGCAAATCCGCACCCAGTTTGGCGACGAAAACGGCGACGCCAGCCTCGAGGAAATCTTCATCAAGCTCGTCGGCGAAGACGCGGGAAAATGAACCCCTCAAACGCACAGAGTGGGAACCGGGGTACGCTGCAAAACGCCCAACGCCCAACGCTCAACGTCCAACGTCCAATGACAAGCGCAGGTCGGAGATGGGCTCTGACCGGGGAACACCGCGAGCACGGCGAACCTGCGCTATTCACGTCCACTTGCCAGGACGGGGCGGTTGCCAAAGGAAATTTCCAGACGACTCATTCCGGGTGCTGGAACGATTGGGCGCGCAAGGGGGGGCGGCGGCTCGCCGCCCTGAACCGCGCAGCGGTTCCAAAAAGGACTCGATTCTCGAGATCCGGCTCCCGTTCTGTGCACTCGGCGTTCCCCGATCAAAGCCTCCCTCCGACCTGCGCTTGTCATTGGATGTTGGGCGTTGGACGTTGGGCGTTGGACGTTTTGCAGTGGCTGGCACCCCGGCAGTTCAGTTCACGCACCTCACACCCCGCATGAACCCCGCGCTGCGCTACCTGCTGGCCCGTTCCTTTGTGAATGGCGTGGTGAGCCGCCTTAAGCGGCTCCGGCAGCCGAAGTACCTGCTCGGTGCCGCACTCGGCGGGGCCTACTTTTACTTCTACTTTTACAAGTTCCTCTTCGGCGGCGGCATCGCATTTCCAAAGGTCGCCTCCTCCCTCTCCGCCACCACCTGGCCTCTCGTGGGTGCGGCGATCCTGTGCGTGGTGACCCTTCTCTTTTCGTGGATTTTCCCGGCCTCACGCGCCGCGGTCACATTCACCGAGGCGGAAATCGCCTTCCTCTTCCCCGCACCCATCTCGCGCCGGGTGTTGATTATTCACAAGCTGCTCAAGTCGCAGCTCGGCTTTCTGTTCCTTGCCGTGATGGTCACCTTCCTCACTGGGCGCTTCCGCATCGGCCCGGAGGCCTGGTTTCGCGTCGGGGGATGGTGGGTTATCCTCAATACGCTCTCCATGCACCGCATCGCCGCGTCCTTCGCGCTCCAGCGGCTGCGCGAGCGCGGCATGGCGGATGGCAAGCGCCGCTTCGTCGTCGTGCTGGTCATCGCCGCGCTCGTGGCCGTCATTGAGGTCACGCGCCGATCGCTGCCGGAGATTCCACCGCTCATCCCGGCACCAGGAAAGTCCGCGACCGACTATAGCGCGCTAATCCAGCAAATCGCGAACTGCGGCCCCCTCCCCTACATCCTCGCGCCCTTCCGCTGGATCATGGGTCCCTACTTTGCGCAGGATACCTTCGCCTTCATCACCACCCTCGGCCCCGCGCTCGGCATCATGCTGCTCCATTTCCTGTGGGTCATTCGCGCGGATGTCGGGTTCGAGGAAGCCTCCATCGTCGCGTCGCAAAAACGCGCCGCGCTGCTCGATGCCCACAAGCAGGGCCGCCTGCGCGTCCGCTCGGAAAAAGCGCGCACCCCGCTCTGGCGGCTGCGTCCCACGGGATTCGCCCCCATGGCCTTTCTATGGCGGGGGCTCATCAAATTCGGCGGCCGCCGCGCACTCACGATCTGGTCCCTCTTTTTCCTCACCCTCGCCGCCGCCGCGCTTTCCGTGCACGGCTACGGCACGGGTCGTCCGCCGCCATGGGTCATCACCACGGCGATGATTGTCGGCATCGGCTGCTACGCCACCGTGCTCATCAGCTTCATCATGGTCGGCCAGGCTGCCACCGCGCAATTGCGCCAGGGCATGGCCTCCATGGATTTGCTGAAGACCTACCCCATCCCCGGCTGGCAGCTCGCGCTCGGGGAACTCGTGGGCCCCCTGCTCCTCGGCACCCTGTTGCAATGGGCCGCCCTCACCATCGGCGCCGTGCTCGCCATCGCGCTGCTCCCGGGAGCGGGCGCTGCGTTGGTCATCAGTCTCGTCGCCACCGGGCTCGCGGTGCTCCTCCCGGCTTTCAATATCTCCACCGCCGTCCTCCCTTGCGCCGCCGCGCTGCTCTTTCCCGGCTGGTTCAAGCCCCAGGAAGGCACCGCCCAGGGCATCGAGGGCACCGGCCTCCGCCTCATCGTCGGCATCGCACAGCTCGCCGCCATGGTCGCCATCCTCATCCCCGTCGTATTCTTCGGCGCATGCGGATGGTTCGTCGCGGGAAAATGGACTACCTCCTTCCTCATCCAATCCCTCTCCGCAGGCGGCATCGCCTCAATCGTCCTCGCCCTGGAATCCGCCCTCGGCATCGCCTGGCTCGGCTCCCTCTACGACAACTACGACACCTCCTCGTCGTAAAGAAAACCTCCCAAGCGTCACAAACCCCATTGCGCGTTGGATGTTGAACGTTGGGCGTTGGACGTTTTACCACGCCTCCTAATCAACGCCTCCGAAAACCACCCCCGCGTCTCCACGTCCCACGTCACGTTCCCCCCACCCCTCGCACTCCCCATGCTCTATACGAGTGCGAATGAACCCGCTCACCACTCTCCTGCTCCTCGCCGCGTTCCCCGCGATGGCAGCGGACTATTTCGTCTCTCCCGGCGGGCTCAATTCAAACCCCGGCACCGAGGCCCAGCCCTGGCAGACTATCCAGCGCGCGGCGAATGCAGGAGCCGTGGCGCCCGGCGACACCGTGTTCATTCGCGCGGGTACCTACAATGAACGCGTGACCATCAACGTCTCCGGCAGCGCCGCTGGAGGTATGGTCACCTTTCGCAACTACCCCGGCGAAGCCCCTGTGCTCGATGCCACGGGCGTCACTCCGCCCGCTGCGGATACCGGTCTTTTTCTCCTCATCGGCAGAAGTCACGTGCGCATCCAGGGCCTCGAGCTTCGCAATTACAAATCGACCAACGGGGCCACCAATCAAAACCAGGTACCGTGCGGCATCCACATCCGCGGCGCGTCGGATCACATCGAAATCCGCAACTGCCGCATCCACGATATCTGGAACCACTTCGCCGATGGCAACGCCTTTGGCATCGCAGTGTATGGCGACTCCACCACGCCGATGACCGACATCATCATCGACGGCAACGAGCTCTACCAGTGCCGCCTCGGTAATAGCGAGACGCTCGCCATCAACGGCAACGTCACGAACTGGCAGGTCACGAACAACCTCGTCCACGACAACACGAACATCGGCATCGTCGCCATCGGCTATGAGGAAACGTGTTGTGGCGGAACCAGCGATCCCGTGCTCGATCGCGCGCGCAACGGAATCATCCGCGGCAACCGCGTGTGGAACTGCAGCAGCGCAGGCACGCCGGCCACTGGCGTGCCATCGAACCCCGCATACGGCGGCGCTCCCGGCGCGGACGGCATCTATGTCGACGGTGGCCACGATGTGCTCATCGAGCGCAACGTGAGCTTTCAAAACGACATCGGCATCGAGCTCGCCAGCGAGCATTCCGGCAAGCTCACCGAGTCCGTCACCGTCCGGGACAACGTGGTGTGGCGCAACAAAATCGGCGGTCTGCTCATGGGCGGTTCCGAGTCCACCAATGGCGGCTCGCAAAACAACACGGTGACCAACAACACCTTTTGGGAAAACGATTCCAACCAGGATGGCAACGGCGAGATTCAGTTCAACCATCGCGTCTTCAACAACGTCCTCCGCAACAACCTCATCGTCGCGAATGCGCAAAGCCTGTTGCTCAGCAACCCCGTCGCCGCAACGGTCGGCGGCGTGGCGATGAATACCGGCAACGTCCTCGACTATAATCGCTGGCAGGCCCCCGCGGGCTCCGCCGCTGCCGAGTGGCAGTGGAAGAACGCTGCAAAGGTCGGATTCCCCGCATGGAAAACCGCCACCGCTGGCGATACCAATTCCACCTTCGGCGATCCGCTTCTCGTCAACGCCACGGTATCCGGCACCGCGCCACCTTCCGCGCCCGATCTCCATCTACGCCTCGACTCGCCGTGCATCGACACCGGCGACCCCGCATTCACCACGGGCTCGGGCGAAAAGGATTCCGACGGTGAGGCACGCGTCACCGGCCCGCGCGTGGACATCGGTGCCGACGAACTCGCGCCCCGCGACGTCTGGCGCATCCAGAAATTCGGCGCGCCCGCCTCGGGCGCAAACGCACAGCTCGCCGCCGACCCCGACAAAGAC
>JAYUWZ010001300.1:0-2262 GCA_043753265.1 Verrucomicrobiaceae bacterium | reverse complement strand
CGGACGGCTCCCTCCATCTCATCTTCACTCGCGACCGCTTCGCCAGTGACGTGACCCTCACCTACGAGACCCTCGCCAGCCCCGCCACCACGTGGACCCCCATTACGGCGCAAATCCTGAACACCACGGTGACTGCCTTCGACACCGAGCAAATCACCGCTCGGATTTCTGGCCCCTCAAGCGGTTTCGCCGTCCGCCTCCGAGCTACCCGCCCTTGAGTCCCTTGTGGCAACCTCGCCTCCTACCGGGCAGGCTACGTCTCCGCCTGCCATTGGGCGTTAAGTGTTGGGCGTTCAGCGTTAGACGTTTGCCATACGCCAGCCTTGCCATCCTCGCCCGCTCCCCGTTAGCGTCCCGGCTGATTCATGAAGTTTCGCCAAACCGCCCTGGTTTTCGCCGCGCTCGCGCTAGCCGGACGTGCCTTTTCGCAGGCCCCCGCCTTGGGGGAAGAGCCTCCTCCTCTCGGCTTGCCCCCGACTGTCACGCCCGCTCTCTCGGACGATCCGCTCGGTCGTTTTGCCGATATCCCCATCGACATCGCGGCTGACCGCACCGGCGCGTCTGGCGATCTCGCCACCGCCTCCGGCAACGTCCAGATCACCTACGGCGCCACCACGATTTATTGCGACGAGGCCGTCTACGACCCCGTCACCCGCGACGTCGTCGTCACGGGCAACGTGCGCATCTACCGCGAAGGCCGTCTCGTCACCGCCGAGCGCGCCGTCTACAATCTCGAAACGAAGGACCTCACCGCCGCCTCCACACGGGGCGACACCCAGCCCTTCCGCTTCACCGGCACGACGTTTCAAAACATCCCAAACAGCCCCGGCTACGTCGTAAAGGATGGCATCTTCACCACCAGCGATTCCGCCAATCCCGAGTGGTCCCTGCGTGCCCGCAAAGTCCGCATCTACCCCAAGGACCGCGCCGTGTTTCAGGACGTCCGCCTCTACATCGGCAACACGCCGGTCTTCTGGCTCCCTTACCTCTACCAGCCGCTGAACAAGGCCAACGCCTTCCTCATCACCCCTGGCTACAACTCCATCTGGGGCGCATATTTCCTTTCCACCTATACCTTCCCTCTCTCGGATACCATGGGTGCCACCCTGCGGCTCGACTACCGCACCACGCGCGGTCCCGCCATCGGCTTCGAGACGGAATGGGAGACCGGTGAGAAAAAGCAAAACTGGGGCCGCTTCATCTCGTATGCGATGCACGACAGCGATCCCGGTCTGAATCGCACCGCCCAGAACCGCGAGCCCATCGACTCCGGTCGCTACCGCGTCAGCTTCCAAGCCCGCCAGTACCTCACCGAGGACATCTACGCGACCATCGACGTCACGAAGCTCAGCGACGCCCGCTTCCTCCAGGATTTCTACGAGGGCGAGTTCCGCGAGAATCCCCAGCCGGACAACATGCTGGGGCTCACCAAACTCGGCACCGACTACGAACTCAACTTCATCGCGCGCAAGCAACTCAATGAGTTCTTCGACGGCACCGAGCGCGTGCCGGAGTTCTCGCTCGATGTCACCCAGCAGCCCCTCTTCGGCTCGAAGGTGTTTTACCAGGGCGAAACGAGCATGGGCCGATACAATCGCAACTTCGCCGAGGACTCGACGAATACCGACTACAGCTCCGCCCGCTTCGATACCTTCCACCAGTTCTCCATGCCCCTCAATGTCGGCGGCTGGCTCAGCATCGTCCCCCGCATCGGCATTCGCGGCACATGGTACTCCGAGAGCGGCGCAGTTATGCCCTTTACGGAAACCGAGACCCGCACGCTCGAGGACGGCACCAAGCAGGAAGTCACCAACACTTTCAACCGCTTGGTGAAGGAAGGCGAACTCTTCCGCCCCGTCGTCAATGCCGGTGTCGAAATGTCCTTCAAGGCCTCCCGTGCCTACGAGGATGTGCAAAGCCGCATCTGGGGTCTCGACGGCATGCGCCACATCGTCCAGCCCTACCTCAACCTCAGCGTCGTCGAGGCCGGCAGCGACAATAAGGACGTCCTCCAGTTCGACCGCATCCAGCGCAGCACCCAGCTACCGCCCATCGATTTCCCGTCGTTCAATAGCATCGATTCCATCGACGATTGGAACATCCTCCGCCTCGGTGTCCGCAACCGGCTCCAGACCCGCCGCGACAACTCCACCATCAACTGGCTGGAGGTGAATACCTTCTTCGATATCCGCTTTGACCGCCCCGATTTCGGCCTCGACCCGGACATGGGCACCTTCAGCAATCTGGTGAACCGCATCCGGT
>JAYUWZ010001299.1:0-4983 GCA_043753265.1 Verrucomicrobiaceae bacterium | reverse complement strand
GCCCTCAATGCCGGAGGCAAAGGAGAGCGTCTTCAGCCCAAACTCAGCGGAGCGAGCGCCCACGAGGTTGAGGTCGGCGCTATTGAGATTGACGAGATCCTTGTATTTCGCCTCCCAGCCGTCGTAGGCATTGGACACGAGAAGACCGGAGGTGATGGCGTCACTTTGCGCCCGATATGCATCGGTATTGGAGCTATCGATGGGAACAGAGCCGGCACCAAAGCGGAACTCTGGGGAGTCCGCAGCGAGGCGGTTGGGGGGCTGCACCCCAAATGCCGAGAAGGGTGCGGAATCGCGCTCGGAAAAGCGTGGGGCGGGTTGGTCAAATTCGCCCAATGGCGAACTGCTGGAAGGCAGGGAACCGGTGACAGGTTCACCGGCGAGCACCGCGGCGACGAGGTTGGAAAATGCAATGTCCTGCGTGGCAGTCCCCGACCCGGACGCGTTGAAGGGAGTGGTGGAGGGAGCGTAGCCATCCGCACTCGCCACAAGGGAGTGGGCACCAGCGGGCACATCGGTCAGCGAGTATTCGCCGACTTCATTCGCCAGGGCGGTCAGGAGCGGGAGACCGGCGGAATTGAGCACCACAATGGTCGCGCCTGCGAGGGGATTGCCTACGGCGTCGGTGACGGTGCCGGAGAGCGTGGTGCCGCCATCCGCAAACGTGACATCGAACACGGGTGCTCCGTCTGCGAACGGAACCGCCGAGGCAACGAAGGGCCGGAAACCTGGGGCATTGGCCACGAGGGAGTAGGTTCCGGCGGGGAGATTCGTTTGCGAATACAGGCCGTCCGCGTCCGAGATGACCGTGGCCACCTGGCCCGTGGCTGTTTCGATGAAGGAAACGATGACTCCCGCAATCGGCTTGCCGTCGGGTCCGCGCACCGTGCCCTCGATGGCGATCGCCGGGGCCATGGTGAGCGTGGCTGATGCGCCGCCAGCGCCCACGACGACTGATTGGGTGAGAGTGGCAAAACCGTCTTTGATGACGGTGATTTCGTAAGTGCCAGGGAGCAGGTTTTGGATTCCAAGTTCGCCATCGGAATCGGCTGCCAGGATGATGGGGCGTTCCTCGAAAGCGGATGAGTCCGTCCGGCGAACAATGACTTCCGCTCCGGCGATGGAAGGATTTCCCACTGCGTCGCTATTCACTTCGAGGCTCAGGGTGGTGCTGCCGCCGGTCAGGTCCGGCACCGTGACAGGGGTGCCCGCCGTGACGGCAACGCCCACCTGCCCGAGGATTCCAAAAGGCACTCCGCTGGCGATGATGTCGAAGGTGCCCGATTGCTGCACGACGAATGCATAGGTGCCGTCGTCGTTGGTCGTGGCCACCGCCACGATCTCGCCACCTTGCAGGAGCGAGATTTGGCGACCGGTCTGTGGGGCACCGCCGGAATCCTTGAGTATGCCGCTCACGAGCGTTCCCGTGCCGAGCAGGTCGACGTCGGCGCGGTTGTCGGCTTCGCTCAGCGTGACGGTCTCGCGGCTGAAGCTGAGCGCGCTGGAGTTGCCGAGCGCGACGACGTAATCGCCATCGGGCAGGCCGGTGAAGCTATAGGAGCCATCCGCTCCCGCCACGGTGCTGAAGCGCCCGGTGCCGGAGGAGCCATCGAGTTGCAGAAGCTGCACGATGCTGCCGGGGGCAGGCGTGCCTTCCACCCGCGCGAAGCCGGAAATCGTGCCGAGGGGGCGGAGTGTGAAGTCGGACTGCTCCTGCTCTCCCGTGGTGAGCGAGACAGTGATTTTTTTCCCGATGTAGCCGGGCGCGCTGACGAAGAAACCCAGGGCGCCAGGGGCGAGATCTGGAATTTGATACTGCCCGTTGGTCGCGGAGTTGGTGGGTGCCGTGGATACCAGATCATCCTCCAGGGAGATTTCCGCCGCGGCGATGGGCTGCCCGGTGACGGAATCGGTGATGGTGCCGAAGACACGGCCAGCCGTGGTGAGGGCGAGATCGGGAACGGGAGACGTGCTATCGCTGCCCACGAGGATGCTGGTCGCGAGTCCCGCGCCGAAACCTGCGTTGGTCGCGGCGAGGGTGTAGCTGCCTGCGAGCAGGCCCGAGAGCTTGAAGCGACCGAAGAAGTCCGTCTGAATCGTCTGGCTGAAGGTGCCGTCATCGAGCGTGGCGACCACGCTCACGCCTGCGAGAGGCGCGCCCGCCGGAGTAAGGATTCGCCCAGTAACCGCTCCGCCGCTGCCCATGGTGAAGTCCGCGACAGACGGAACACCGGCAGCAAGCGTCACCGGTGCGTCGTTCAACGGCACCAGGCTGGAAGCCACTACATCGAGAGACGCCTGGCCGGGTGCAAGGCCGGTGAATCGATATTGGCCATTGCGATCCGTGGTGGCCTGCAACTCGTTTCCGAGTGCATCGGTGGTGGTGATGATTGCCCCGAAAACGCTGCGGCCTGCGCTGTCGGCGATGCGCCCGGAAAGCACCTGGCCGGGATCGCCGATGAGATCCACTCCACTCACCACGCCAGTGGCGGGAATTGTGATGGTATCCACCGAATCGGAAAGGAAGCGATCGATGCTGAGTGCGTAGGTCCCGGCGGGGAGATTGGCGAAGGCAAAGCTGCCGTCGTAGAACGAAAGGGTCTGGAAGATCGCGCCGCTCGTGGTGTCGCGCAGGAAGAGCGATTGACGGCCTGCATCGTGGAAGGCATCGCCGTCGAACACCGTCCCACGCAAATTTGCCTGCGGGATGGAGAGATATTCCTGCTCAAGCAGAAAGCCGAAGACCTCCGGCAACGTGCGAACGGAAACGCCCAAGGCACGTGCGGCGTCCGCACCGGCGGCGAGGTCGTCGATGAAATCGGCGTACGTCGTTCCAAAGTCCGCCGACAGGGCGGCGAATGCAGAGTCGAACAGCGTCGGCTGGGTGGCAGGGCGCAGGCTGTCGCGCAGCGCCGTGAAGTCGACGGCTTCCAGCGAATTGCCAGCGGTGGAGGAAAGGGTAAAGCTCGCGGAGTTGGAGGTGGTGATCGCGTTGAACGTAAGCGAGTGCTTCTCCCCGGGCCGCAGCACGCCACCGCTGAAGCCATTGGGATCCACGGCGAGGAACTGCAGGGTGGGGGTCTGACGCTCCTGCGTTTCTGTGGTGGACCACACGAAATTATTGGCAGCGGCGTCGATGGTGAGCAGCGGGGTCTCGATGTCGGTGCCGCCGCGGTTTTCAAATTCGACGGTGATGGTGAAGGGCCGCGTCGTGCGCACGAAGTCCGGCACAACCAAGCGGGCCTCAAGACGGCCCGGCTCACCGGTCTTGACCTCGAAAGAGTCGCTGAGAATGCGCTCGGCGCTGTTTTGCAGCGCGGCAAAAGTGAAGTCGCCCGCCGCCACACCGCTGAGATCGAATGTGGCGAAGGCATTGAACGAATCAATGACTCGGACACTTTGCGCCACGATGGGCGTGCCGCCACCGATAGGGCGGAGCTCCGCGCCGAGGGCAGAAGTGAAGCCGCCGCCCACAAGCGGTACGCTCACCAAGCCGGCATTCGCGCCGAAATTCTGGCCGATGGAATCGAGTGCGAATGGCGCGCTCTCCGCGAGCAGCGAGAAGTTGCTCAGCGGCGTGGCACCTTCGCGACCGTGGAGCATGACGTAATAATCGCCACCGCGCGGGTTCAGGACGCGGATCTGTTTTTCAAGATCCGCGAGGCTCGAAGCTTTCAGATCGAAATGCGTGAGATCAGGCACCGCGTTGAAGCGCACCAGTAGCTCCGCGGCATTCGGCAACTGGAAGTCGCCGGTGATGAATACATCCGGCCCGCTCGGCAGGGTGAGCTTGAAGAAGTATTCCTGTCCTTCCTCGATGGTGCCCGTGAAGGGGGTGTCGAGAGTCAGCGAGGCGATGTCGAGCGAGAGCGTCCCCGTGGGCAGAAGTGTGTTGTTCGAGCGGTCGAGATCGGGGGCTACGCGGCGGCTGTCGGTGACGATAATCACCCGGTAGTCGCCCTCGGGCAGACTCGGCACCGGGCGCTGCACGCTCTCGGTGTATGTCCCGAGGGCGCCGAGCCCGCCAGTGTGCGGCACGCGTGCGAAGAGGAAGTCCGACTCGTCCAGAAACTCATCGCGCGAGAGGTAGATGGTATCCGTCCAGTCGCTGACTGTAGCCGGGCGGTTCTGCAAATTTTGAACCGTATAATCGATCGTGATATTCTGGCCGAGCAGTCCCGTCCCCGGGATGACGGCGCTCACCACGGAGAGATCCGCCGCCGCGATGAGCGAGTTCACCCGAATCTCAGTGGGATTGGCCACCAGCTCAAACACGGGGGCAAACGGTTGGTCGCCGCCTTCAAACGTAGTGAAGGTTCCAGTGCGGCTGGCGAACGTCATCAGCCCATAGCTGTCGCCGGCTGCGGGCGCGGGTCCATTCACAGCAGGCACTGCCAGAGTCCCGCCGAGCGTCGCGGTGCCGGAAACCGCCACAAAGCCAAAATTGCCGCTGGCGGGCGTGCCGCCGAGTTGCAATTCCAGGCGTCCGCTGTTTGTGAAATTCCCATTTACCGTAATCACCGAGCCGGATCCGGCGATGAGGGTGCCTGCATTTTGAAGGGCGCCGTTGCGCGTAAAGTCTGCGCCGCCTAAAAGTGCGAGCGTGCCGCCATTGGTCGCCAGGGCACCCAGGTCTCCAAATGCACCGGTTCCCTCGAGGATGATATTCGCGTTGTTTGTCGCGATGCCCGACGCGCTGGTATCGAACGACGTGCCAGTCCGGACCATCCAGGTGCCGCCACTGAGCGTCGCTGCGTTCCCGGGACCGGTGAGCTGGGGAAGATTCCCGATTCCCAGGCTTCCGCTGACTACTTCCACCGTGCCAGCGTTGGTGAAGGGGAGGTTGCTGGTGTTGGCGTTGGCAGTGCCCAGTTTGCGGAACGTGCCGTCATTGAAAATGCCCAGACCCCCGAAGTTGCCGAAATAGCTGCCGTCGCCGCCCGTTCCGGTGATGTTGAAGACTCCGCCTGCGAGATTGTTGAT
>JAYUWZ010001298.1:0-4993 GCA_043753265.1 Verrucomicrobiaceae bacterium | reverse complement strand
GATATAAACGGGGGGCGATTTGACGACTTGCGAAAACTAATGCGCGGCGTCGGACGTGAGGAAGCACTCAAGTGAAACACCAGAGGAAAAGCCGAAGGCTTTGAGTATCGCGCCAAGGGCGCGCAAGAGCATAGCCTAGTGGCCAAGCGAAGCGCGGCCCTAGGAAAATGGCCCGCAGGCTGCGCCCCAACGGGGCGCAAGAGCTTTAGCCTGCCATGACAGTTTTCGAAATGCGAACGGCTCTTGCGCACATTCGGTGCGCGCGCCTTTGGCACGGCACTTCACCCTGTAGTCTCGGCGGTTCTGATTGTGCGTAGTCCTTGGGATGTCTGCCGTTTTGGATGACGGGAGCAAGGACCCTACTCCTCGTCCTCGATCTCCACAGGCTTCGCCCCCACCTTCGGCTTGGCAGGCCCCGCCACCTTGCGCACCACCGCACGTCGTGGCGCACGCGTCGACTTCCGCACCGGCTTTGTCGACGGCACAGCGCTCGCCTCGCGGAGCGCGGCCACTTCCTTGCCCGTGAGAAACCGCCACGTCCCCGGCTGCAGGTCCTTCAGGTAAATCGACCCAAACCGCACGCGCATCAGACGCTCCACCTCGTAGCCGCCCACGTCAAAAAGCATCAGGCGAATCTGCCGGTTCAGCCCCTGCCGCAGCACCAGCCGCAGATGATTCGGCTTCAGCACTTCCAGCCGCTCGCACTTCGCAAACCCTGACTGGATGCGAAATCCGCGCAGCATCTTCTCACGGTGCAGCGCCGTGTTAAAGGGCCGGTCCAGCAGCACCTCATACTCCTTTTCCACCTCGTGGCTCGGGTGGGTCAGTTGCTGCGACAGGTCGCCATCATTCGTCACGAGCAGGATTCCCTCGCTGTCCATGTCCAGTCGCCCCACATTGAAGACTCTCGGCCAGTCACGCGGCAGCAGCTCAAAAATCGTGCTGCGCCCGCGCTCATCATCGGCGGAGCACACAAAGCCCTTCGGCTTGTGCATGATGGCATACACCTGCTGCTCCACTTTCAAAAGACGGCTGCCCACCTTCACCGCATCGGTGGGCAGGACCTTCGTGGAAAGGTCGGTGACGACCTTGCCGTTGATACGGACACGGCCCTCCAAAATGATTTGCTCGACGCTGCGGCGGGAGCCGAGGCCGGCGGATGCAAGAAAACGATTCAGACGCATGGATTCAAAAAAAGTAACCGCCCGCGCAAAATGCACGAAATCTGCCAACCACGCAGGCGAACCCCCACTCTCCACCCTCCTCCCCAAAGTTTCAACCTAGAACGGATGTTCAGGCAAAGAGGGTTCACCAAACCCCGCTCCGACCTGCGCCTTCCATTGGGCGTTCGACGTTGGACGTTGAGTGTTGGACGTTTGCTCACTCCGTCCGCCGCACCACCACCCCCAGCCCATGCGCCCGCACGACCTTGATCGCCGTGCCCGCCTCAATGAACTCCCCATCCGTCATCGCGTCCACCCTGCGCCCCTCCACCATCACAGTTCCGCTGGGCCTCAGCGTCGTGAGCGCCGATCCCGTCTTTCCCGCCAGCCCCGGCAGTCCATCCGCCACCGCGCCGCTCGCCACGGTGGATTCCAAAGTCATGCTCCTGCCAAAGCGCGTGTGCTGAAATCGCGTCGCCCACCACCACCAGAGCCCTCCCGTGCTCGCTGCAGCAATCAGCAGCGCCGCATTTCCCGCAGCTGGCCCCAGATTGAGATACGCCATCGCAATCGACACGATGAGCAAAATGGCCCCGAGGATGCCCGCGACGAGCCCGGGCAGAAACATTTCCAGGAAAAGCAGCAGCAAACCCGCAACCCCGGTTCCAATGACAGACGTGAGCATGACATGAATCATGACACACCCCCGCCCCACGGCAACCATCCAATCGATAAATAGCCCGCAAAACCGAAAGGAGTAACCGACAAAGCGAGCGAAGCCTTGGACTGCGGCGGCAAGCGTTAGCGCGACGCCGCCTTCGCTTTGCGAAAGATGCTTCATTATCACAGGCAGCGTTTGAACGGAAACGGCCATTACCCGTGCAAATAAGCCCGTTCATGCCTGCAATCCCTTCCGAAGGCGGTGTCGTCGTTGCACTCTTCACCGCAGTCCAAAGCTCGCTTCGGCTCTGATCTCAACTTGTAGCTGAATGTGGCCGACACCCCCGCGTCCCTCCGTGACAATCCACAAGAGATGCGCTACATTCCCCTCTATGGAACGAGGGAGGAATAACGGCATGCCATCAATCAAAAGATCCATCCGCTCTTTCGTATCCCACATCGCCCCCCACGCAGATTGCGCAACAACTGCAACAACCCCCTCTCCGCGCCACGAAAACCGCCCCGCTCCCGCCATCGCATCTATCGCCGATAATCCCAGCGCTTCTCACAAGAGCCCATCCCAGAACCACTTGCAGCGCCGCATTATCGGCGATCCCTCATCGCACATATTCCAGCCAGCGGCAACCGCTGCAAATTGCGCAACAACTGCAACAACCCCCTCTACGCGCCACGAAAACCGCCCCACTCCGGCCATCGCATCTATCGCCAATAATCCCCCAGTCCAGCGAGTCATCACAGGCTCCCATAGCAGGTCCTATCGGTCTTATAGGCCCTATACCTCTTACATCTCTGCTCAAAACCCTCATGTTTCCGCACTCCCAACTCCGTTTGACGAAGTGCCCCAAGGGGTAGATGGTACCTCCCCATGACGATCGAACCGCTCGAACACCGCATTGCTCCAGCGAATCTTGCGTTCGCTATCAGTATTGGCGCCCCTGGCACTCAAACCGTATCCGATTCCGCCGCTGATTCCGCGGGAAACACCTATGTGACCGGTACCTTTACGGGTGCCGTGGATTTCGATCCGGGCCCCGATGCCGCATTCGAGACAGCCGCCCCGGGCACGACAGAGGCCTTCGTAGCGAAATACACCAGCCTCGGCGCGCTTGCCTGGGTCAATATCATCCGCTCAACGACCGGTGCCGCACAAGCCCCCGAACTCGCGGTGTCCGAGCTGGGCGACGTCTTTTTCACGGCTCAATTTGGACTCACCACGGGGGAGTCCCTCGCCTTCATTGAGGGCGGCGCATCGGATCCTGAATTCATCGCAAGCCCCCCATCCACCAATGCCGCCGTTTACGTCACGAAAATTGATGCCACGGGGCATTACACTTGGATTGAAACATTCGGGGGGGCGGGCGCGGTTCTCGATAGCTCGGACATCACCGTCTCCACCACGGGTGCCATCTTCTTCTCCGGCAATATCTCCAACGGTGCCATCGCTGGCTCCCTTGGTTTGGGAACCGACACGATTCAGAGCGACGCGGGTGAAACCGACCTCTTCGTGATCGGTCTAACCGATGGCCCCATACCCACCGTGGCCTGGGCTCGGGACACGATCTCCTCCGGTGCTGCCAATATCGGCGAAACCCATCTCGTAATGGATTCGCTCGGCCAGGTTGCGCTCGCGGGTACGTTCAGCGGGTTTTTCAACGTGCCCGGCCTGGCGGCCAATGGGAACGCATCGGACGATCAGGATGTCTTCGTCGCGCGCTTGAATGAATCGGGCAATTGGGTGCAGTTGCTCAATTTTACCGGCGGTGGCAACGGCATCGATGGGCCGTCCGACAATGTGGGCATCGCTGCAGCCCCGAATGGCGGGCTCGTGATTGCCGGCCACTTTTCCGACACCATGGATTTCGATCCCGGAGGCACCGTAGCGAACCGGAGCGCGAAGGGAGCGAGCGACCTTTTTCTGGTCTTTCTGAGTTCAACGGGCGGACTCTCCGAGGCCACCAGGTTTGGAGATGAAGGTGCCGAGAAATTCCTCAGCATCACCAGTCACGCAAATGGGTTCGCGCTTGCGGGAACCTTTGAGGGGTCGGTGCCGATTCCCTTCGCCGACGGCTCCATCACACTCAACGCCACCGGCCCGGAGGATGTCCTCCTCCTCACCCTGAATAATGGCGGCGCGGTGAGCAATGCGCAGAAGCTGGCGGCGGATGGCAGCGCCGCAGGGAAGGGCCTGCTCGTCGATGAGGACAATGGGGGAGGCTTCGTGCTCACAGGAACCCCGAAGACGGGCCTCGCGATCGCCGGCACGTACCGGGGCACTTACGATGCCGACCCTGGCGCCCCCGTGAAGAATGTGGTGAGCAAGGGAGGCGCGGATTTTTTCATCGCCAGCCTCATCCCCAATGACCGCGTGGAGCAGGTGATCTTCCAGCCCGCCCTGGCGCAGGCATTTTCGCTAGGGGGCACGGGCACGGAATTTGGCACTTCGGTGGAGACGGATGCCCTCGGCAATATTTACCTGGCCGGGTTCTTTGGTGGCACGGTGGATTTTGATCCCGGAAAAGCGGCGGTGAATCTCACGGCCTCAAACTCCGGCGGAAATCCCTTTGTGGCCAAATACAACCCAGCCGGAAGCTTGATCTGGGCGCGCGCAATCGAGACAACCCTTCCCCAGGACGATATAGCCCTGCACCTGGCACTCGATGACATCGGCAACGTGTATGTTGCGGGAGAGTTTGAGGTAGGCGTCACCGCCGGTGCTTTCGTAAGGACCAATGCCGATCCGGGCGGCGGTAATCGGGATGTTTTCATCGCGAGCCTCGACCCAAGCGGCGCCTTTCAAATGCTGGTGAGCATTGGAGGGAGCGGCGGGAGCGAGTTTGTCGACGCGTTCGCGGTGGATGCTGACAATGGCACCATTGCATTTGCCGGAACACTCGAGAGCACTGTCGACTTCGATGTCGGTGCGGGCGTCGCGCAGCTCAGCCCCGCCCCGGGGAGCAATGCGTACGTCGCCTCAATCCAGACAAATGGCAACTTCCGCTGGGTGAAACATATCACCGGCGCGGGATCCGGGTCCGGCAGCCTCTCTGCCGGCGCGGCGCGCCCGATCAGAACCATTGCGTGGTGCAGCGGTGGCGCGCAAAGCTATTTTGAAGCGGCGATTGCGGCCGGCGCCGACGCCTTCATCACCG
>JAYUWZ010001297.1:0-4995 GCA_043753265.1 Verrucomicrobiaceae bacterium | reverse complement strand
ATGAGCCGGTTAAGGATGAGGAGAACAAGGACGAGGAGGAGATCGAGGGTGCGGAGACGGGGGAAGTCCAAACGGGGGAAGTCGTGTGGAAGACACAGCCGATCCCTGGGCCGATGCGGCGGCCGCCTCTCTTTGTGGCAACGAAGTGGAGCGAATACTGGGCAAATGTGAAGGCTCCGGCGGATGCGCAGTTCATCAAAATCACATGGACGTGGGAGACGCCGCCCAGCCCAGGGGAGACGGATGGGATGATCTATTTTGATGATGCGGTGCTGGTGGGCAAGGCGGCGCCGAAGGTGGATCCGCTGGACGAAATCGAGATGGAGGAAAAGGCCGCAGAGGAGGCTGCAGCCAAGGCGGAGGAGGCAGCGGCGAAGGCTGCCGCGGCACCTGATGGGGCGAAGCCGGCGGGCAAGAAGTAGTGGGGATCAGTCGATGGCGAGGCTTCTCCATGAAGCTTCATAGTCATCAATACTATTGAATTCGGACGGGATCGCTGCTTCCCGCCTCCGCGGGAACCCTTCGGGCAGATGGTAACGAACGAGGAAATACGCCAGAGGCGTATGCCTTCGTCAGGCTTTCTCGCTCCGCTCGAATCAGTCGCTGACCCAGAAACGGGCTTGGATGGGAGTGATAGCGAGATGCCGTACGTAGTCCCGCCTAGGCGGAATAACCGCTTCGAGCCACATAGAAATATTGAATGAAGAGCATAGGTGCCCGCAAAATTTCACCGTTCCTTCCGCCTAAAGGAGGGACTGCGTACGGCACCTCGCCAGGTCCTCACAAAATGGGTGAGGGGCACATCCATCTCATTGCGCTGGATGCGAAAGCCTTGTGGCTTTGGACGGCGTTCCATCCTCGCACTTAGGCTTAAAGCTCCCTCAGATGACAGTAATTAGGGTGGCTTAATAATGCGCAGCCCAGCGGGAAATAGCAAACGGGCAGCATATTGCACACAGTCATGGGTAGGTGTTTCGTTTTGCGACGTTTTGGAGGGAGTGAGGAGTTTGCCTTGGCACGTTTGGTACTCCCTGCTGTAAATTGTTGTGGATGCTCGTGAACTTTGAGCGCGAGATCGCAGCCACACCACCATTGCCTTTTTCCACCTATGTCGAATTTCAACCACGCCGTCGTTGCCGATAAAACTCTCGCCGTCATCCTGGGAGGGGGCGCAGGGTCGCGGCTTTTTCCGCTGACGCGCGAGCGCAGCAAGCCGGCGGTGCCCCTGGCGGGTAAGTATCGGATCGTGGACATCCCGATTTCGAACTGCCTCAATTCGGGCCTTCGCCGAATCTACGTGCTGACGCAGTTTAACAGCGTGTCGCTGCATCGGCACATCCAGTCGACCTACAAGTTTGACCAGTTTTCGCGGAGCTTTGTGGAAATCCTGGCGGCGCAGCAGACGCCGACGGATTCGCAGTGGTACCAAGGCACTGCGGATGCGGTGCGGCAAAACCTGACGGACTTTCTGTCGGAGCCTTACGAGTACTATGTGATTCTGAGCGGCGACCAGCTTTACCGGATGGATTTCCGCGACGTGCTTCGGCAGCACATCGAGAGCAAGGCGGACATCACCATCGCCACGCTGCCCGTTTCGCGCAGGGATGCGGAGGCCTTTGGCATCATGCACACGGATGCCGCGCGCCGTATCACGGAGTTTGTGGAAAAGCCGAAGGATCCGAAGGTGCTCGATGGGCTGCGGATTCCTGCCGGGCTGCTGAAGGAACTCGGTCTGCCGGTGGACGGGGAGTATTTCCAGGCGTCGATGGGTATCTATGTGTTCAACCGCGCGTCGTTGATTGCGGCGCTGGACAACACGGACATGGACTTTGGGAAGAACATCATCCCGCAAGCCATCAAAGGCTCGCGGGTGCAGGCGCATGTATTCCAGGGCTACTGGGAGGACATCGGGACGATTCGCTCGTTCTTCGAGGCAAACCTTGCGCTGGTGAATCTGCTACCGCCGTTTTCGTTTTTCGACGCGACGGCGCCGATTTACACACACATGCGCTTTTTGCCGGGCAGCAAGATGAACGGAGCGTCCGTGCGGCAGGCGATTTTGAGTGACGGGTGCATCATCAGCGACGCGCACATTGAGCGCGCGGTGATTGTCGTGCGGAGCATTATTCGCAGCGGATCGACGATCAAGGATTCGGTCATCATGGGTGCGGACTACTATGAGGAGAATCATCCCGCCAAGAATGGCGAGCCGCCGCTGGGCATTGGTGAGAACTGCGTGATCGACCATGCGATCATCGACAAGAACGCGCGGATTGGAAATGGGGTCGTCATCACGCCTGAGGGCAAGGAGGATAATTGCGACGGGCCTCCAGTGCGCTGGAGCGATGGCACGGAAAAGCCCCTGTGGTATGTCCGCGACGGGATTGTGATCGTGCCGAAGAATGCGGTGATCCCGGATGGGACTTGGGCGTAGGGTGATGACGACGTGAGAGGTGGAGACGTGGGGAGGTGAGAAGTCGCGATTGGCGAGCGGTGGGGGCGCTTACTTGATTCGATAGGTTTACTCCTTCGCGGCTTATGCTGGGAGCGTGCTTTGCTATGGGGCGATGAGCACTTTGCCGGTGAGGCCGTGGCCGCTTGTGAGCGGGCCGTAGAAGAAGCCCTCGGCTTTCGGGGTGGTGGTGTTTTGGTAGAGCACGCCCTCGAATTTCACGGTCTTGCCCGAGACGGGATGTGTGAAGCTGCCAAGGAAACCGCCGGTGGCAGGGACAAAGGTGACTTTGAGCTTTTGCGGGTTTGCTCCGGTCACGGTGATTTTGTTGACTGGTGAGAGCACCACGCTCTCGATGAGCGGGTTTGTGAGCGAGCCCTGCTCGGCGGCGAAGTTTACAGGGCCGGGCGGGAAAGGGAGGGCCACGGCACGGACGGGAGCCACGTAGCGTGCGCCTTTGAGGTCCAGCTCCGTTGCAAAGCCGAGATCGTAGTATTTGTCCCTGGACCGCACAGGTTTTACCCAGTCGAGCGTGGCGGTGCAGTCGCTGCCTGGAGCGGTGGCGAAATCAATCGCTCCGGAGAGGCGTCCGCGGTTTGCGTAAATCCTGGTGTTGTACACATTCAATTGCGCGCCTCCCGAGCCGTCGCCGACGAGCGGGCCGGAAGTGGTGAAAGGTGTGCCGTCGGCGAGTTTGCCGGTGATGGTTACGGAACCCGTCTTGCCGATGGTCATGCGCATATATCCGGAGCCTGCGGGTGCGGTGTTGCCTGTGGTCGTGGAGCCGAGCACGAGGGTGTATTTGCCAGCCTCCGTGAGGGGCGCAGAGCGGTTGTAAAAGGTGTGCCGTGCGGTGAAGGATTGGGCTGCGACTCCATCTCCCACGGAGCCATCGATCACGATCGCGCCCGGATTATTCGTCGGCGCGCTCAGGTCGATATCCAGCGAGAAGGGAATGTTGGTTCGGGGCAGGACACCCGTAAAATGTCCGCTGCTGTCGAACTGCCCCTTGATGGAGTAAGCGACGCCGTTGATCGTGATTTTTCCAATGAACCGGCCATCCTTGGTCACACCCACGCTGAGAAAACCGTTGTCGCCAATCAACGTGTTGAAGGTGCCGCTGACGCCGGCGAAAAGCCCGCGTGTGCCGTTCTTGTAGTAGAGCCGTGCGAGCACCTGTGGATACCGCGCATGGGTGAATGGCGGATCGGCGGCGAGCACATAGATGCGGTAAGTCTCGCGGGCCGTTGCCCTGAACTCGAGTGTGCTTAGCTCCTGCACGATTACGTTTGCGCGAAAGTCGTTCAGCGAGTTGCCCTGGCCCACGATGAGCACTGCCGGGCGCTCGAAGGGATTGAGACCCTCGAGTTTTACCGTGCCGGATATCGGTGCCTGCCACGTGGCCCACACGCCGCCGTGGCCATTGCCAAACCGGCCGATGCCAAGGTCGTCGAGCATCTGCTCCTCAAAGGGCTCCTGCGTGGCATCGAGGCCGTAAAAGACGGCCTGCCCACCGAATGCGCCGAACTGATAGGGGTTCGCATAATCGTCGTTTGCCAGCGGAGCCACGTATTTGGTCTTTGCGGGGAGCGCCGACTCGTAGGCCAGATTGAGTGTGAAAGACGCGGTCTGGTTGTCGTCGTTGTAGATGCAAAAGCGGTAGGTCTGCCCGGCGAGCGCGTAAAAGAGCAGCGGATTGCTGGTGATGCGACGGCCTTCGATGAATTTTCCGCTTTGCAGCGAATCGCCGATGAACACCACGGCATCGTGAAAGAGAACCCCATTCGTGACCGCATCCATCGTGACGATGCCGGATTGCGGAGCCGTCCAGCGAAACCAGACCGAGCAGTCATTCCCGCTGTCGAAGTCGCGGTCCGGATCCCCGGTCTCCGTTGTGGCCTCCACTGTGGTGCCGGTCACGGTTGCGCTCGTCTGGGAGGGGATGACCTCGGCATTTGCAAATAGATCATTGGCCGGAGGCAGCGCGTGGCTCGCGGCGGTGAAAGCGAGGCCCAGAGCAAGGACGAGATTTCGGATAAGCATATATTTTCTAGAAAGAGTATACGCGACAGAGTCCCGAAATATTTCAGGCAAGTGGCGGAAAGAGAGTTGGTTGGAACTCGGAGCCGACCTAAATCGGATGCCACCCATAAGAAGAAATACTAGACGCGCAAGGGGAAACGAGTGGGCAAGGGTGGAGAGGCTCCCGCCTTAAATTCAGTAACAGGAAGCACACTTGGCATTGGGGTGGTTTTGGATTTATTGGGAGGTGTGAGATGGCCCCTACTTTTCCTCCTTGTAATCAGCTCCACGGCACATGCCGGGATGCCCAGTTATCAATTGAGCGATTTGACCCGGATGCGCATCGAGGAGTTGTCGTTTTTCCTCGCGGTGCTGCTGCTGTGCGGCCTGGGGGTAAAGGTGCTATGGAATCTGGTGGTGAAGGATTTTCCACGTTTGCCAAGGCTGAAGTATGGGAGGGCGCTCGCGCTGACCACTTTGCTGGGGTTGTTTACGATTCTCGTCCTCTCGATGATTTCGGG
>JAYUWZ010001296.1:0-10453 GCA_043753265.1 Verrucomicrobiaceae bacterium | reverse complement strand
CATGATGCGCGGAAAAGGGCAAGGTGAAGCGCAATTTGGACAACGGTGGAAAAGGGTGAACGCGGGAGGCATTGTTTGCACTTTTGTTTGCAAACCGCACTTTTCAAACCGCCGTATCGACCGGAACCCCTGATAAATACAGGGGAGGTGGCTGCGGCCGGAATCGAACCGGCGACACGAGGATTTTCAGTCCTCTGCTCTACCAACTGAGCTACACAGCCTTGGTAAGGGGTTGGGGAGAATGCATAGCGTTTTTCGCGTGGCAAGCGTGATTTGCGTGATTCGTCGAAAAAGGAGCGCTTTTTTGGCGAGTGCCTGTTGGGAAACGAGGCGGGAATGAACCGCGAAGGCACGCCGTAGCGCGGTCGAGGCGCAACAAAATAGCAAATGGCTGGTATTGGCGGCCACGGCGACGGTTTCACGAAGGCCTCATGAAGGTGGATGGCGCTCTCCGAGCGGCATGTGTGAGTACATGCCGGAGGCCACATTCAGAAAGACGGGCGCTTCGCACGATGCTTTCTCATGCCCAATGGTGACCGCGAAGAGGCGGCAGAGCCGTGGCGCTCGGGGAGCGCCATCTTCCCGCATCTGCCACCTTGCGATCCTGCCCGGAAATCTTACAGCCCGAGCGAGCGCAGGAGTGCTGCGTCGATCCTGCCAGTCGGCTGAAGGCCGCGCTCGTATTGGTAATCGCGAATCGCCTCGCGGCTTGCGGGGCCGATGTCGCCATCGATGCTGCCACTATAGTAGCCCTGGCGCTTCAGCGTGCGCTGCACGTCAGCCTCCAGGGAGGACGCGCTTTCATACGCGGGAGCGGAACGGTAGTAGGTACGCGGAACGCTCGTGTACGAAAGGCTCACTGCGGGAGCATACCCGTAAGAGCCGTAATAGGACGAACCGTAATACGACGGCCTGTAATACCCGTAGGAGGGCCGGGTGTAGCAGTAGGAGCGGGAAGAATAGGTGCCGCCATAGGAGCGGCCGCTATAGCCATGGGAGTGACCGCCGTAGTAGCGCGGGGCACAGTTGGAGCCCGAATGGCCCACGACAACGAAACTTTTTCTGCCGGCGAATGATTCCACCGGTGCGGCAACGACAAGGGCAGCAAGAAGTGCAATGGCTTTCATAGTCGGCAAGTCTGACGGCAGTATGGCCGGATTTATTCAAAAAGCAACTCGAAGGGAGGGGCGGCAGGGCGACGTGAGATGGAGATGTGAAAAGTCGAGAGGCGCGTGCTTTTCGTCTCCACCTCTCACCTCTCCACTTCTCACGTCGCTAGTCCCCTTCGCCCAGGGAAAGGATGCAGTCGTATTCCCCAGGTGCGATGGGCATCACAGAGAGGCGCGACTGGCGGAGCAGCGCGACGTCTTTGAGAGCGGCCGTCGCCTTGATGGTGCTGAGCGTGACCGGGGAGGCCAGTGGGCGGACGGGCACGATGTCGACACAATCCCAGCCTTCTTCATCAGCGGTGGGGTCCGGGTAGGCGGTGCGGGAGACTTTGGCGATGCCCACGACTTCCTTGCCCACCACCGAGTGATAATACAGGACCAAGTCGCCCTTTTTCATGGCGCGCAGGTTGTTCCGGGCCTGAAAGTTGCGCACGCCGGTCCAGACAGCGACCTTGTCCTTCACGAATTGCGCCCATGAATATGAGGTGGGTTCCGATTTGACCATCCAGTGCTGTGGCATGGGGGCGAGAAACCCGTGCGCCGGGCCGGGCGCAAGGCGAAAGTGACGCTGTGGGTACAGAATAGATGGAAGTGCTTTCATAACACACCCATTGACCAATGATAAAAATCGAGCGAAAGAGTGCGCGTCCACTCCCGTTACCCGTCCATGTTCAAGCCCGTTCTACCCCTTTGCGTAATCCTCTGTCTCCTGCTCTCCGGCAGCCGCGCCGACATCGTCATCAACGAAGTCGTGCATGCGGCGTCTGAGCGCGTTCTTAAATGGGATGCGAATGGCGTGCCGTCGCTGGGCACCGGGAGCACGTGGTATGCGACCGATTTTGATGCGAGCGCGGCCAAGGGCTGGCAGACTGGCAATGGGCCTTTTGGCTTCGGAACGGTGACTCCTGCCGGGCCAGCAATTGGGACGAACATGCAGACGCAGATGCAGTATCTGACGCCGACCCTTTACCTGAGGAAAACCATCAATGTGACAGCCGGCCAGGCCGCGAGCACGGATCCTGTGGAGCTGGTAGCCGACTACAACGATGGGTTCATCGTTTACATCAACGGGGTGGAGGTGTTCCGGCGCTGGGCAGGGCCGGCAAAGCAGTATCATTATTTCGATCAACCCGCGTACGACCCGGATCTGAACAACACGACTGCGGATGCCAACAAGTCGAGCGGCACGTTCAATCTTGGGGCTGCGAATGCCCGGCTGGTGCCTGGAAACAACGTCATCGCGGTGCATGCGCTGAATATTTCCAGCCTCAGTAATAATTTTCTTTTCAGCGGCTTGTTTCGGATAGGGGGCACGACGCCGCAGGTTCTGGTGAATACCACGGATGCGTGGAGCTATTTCCCTGGCGTGGTCGAGCCCTCCGGGGGATTATACGATCCCGCGTTGCTGAACTCCGGAAAGCTGAGCGTGCCATGGGGAAAAGCTGCATACGTGGAAACGGGATGGAGCCAGGGGACGGGGCCGATTGGGCAGGGAGCGAGTCCATTGGGCACAACCATTGGCGGAGTAGTGGGGGTCACACCCTCCCTCTACACGCGGATTGTTTTCACCGCCACGCAGGCACAGGCGCTGGATACGGCAGCGCTGCAACTCGCCATCAACTACGACGACGGGTTCGTAGCCTACATCAACGGCGTGGAAGTGGCGCGTTCCGCAAACATGCAGACGCCAAACACGTTTACACCGCGCACCGCAGTGGCCTCAAGCGCGTCGAATTTTGCAACGGTGTCGAATCTCACCCTCGATCTGGCGAACCGCCTTCTGGTGCCCGGCAATAACGTGCTCGCGATCCAGGTGCACAATACGAGCATCAGCGACCCGGACATTGCGGTGAAAGCGGATCTGCGCACAGGTGGGGGCACGCTGTTGGTGGCAAACAATGCCACGCAGTGGAAGTATCTCGTCGGCACCCAGGAACCGGTGCTGGATTTGGACGGCGCGATCGAGGACAACCCGGACCTCCCGGAGTCAGTGGTGGACTGGGTGGAACTCCACAACAACGGCATTGCCGATGTATCGCTCAACGGTTGGACGCTCACAGACAGTTCGAACGATCCCACGCAATGGTCGTTTCCAAATGTGACCATCCCAGCCGGCGGATTCCTCGTCGTGATGTGCGACGGGGAGAACATCACTGTGCCCGGCCCGAACGGATACCTCCACACGAACTTCAAGATCGATGCCGATGGGGAATTCCTGGGCCTCTACAACGCGTCGGGCACGTTGATTCAGCAAATCACCCAGATGCCACCGGGGCGGCCGCACTACAGCTACATCCGGAATACGGGGGGGCAGTACGTCTACTCCACGCTTGCCACGCCGGGGGTGGTGAATTCCGGCACGGAGTTTGCGGGTATCGTGGCGGCACCTGTTTCCAATATCGCGGGGGGCTACTATTCCTCATCCCAAGTCATCTCCCTGTCCTCGCCTACTGCGGGGGCAACCATTCGCTATACCACCAATGGCAGCGACCCCACGGAGACGACCGGCACGCAGTACGTCAGCGCCTTTCCCGTGACGTCCACCTCTGTCATCCGCTCCCGGGCGTTTCTGAATGGGAGCATTCCTTCCGCCTGCACCACTCAAAATTATCTCATCAATGAGCCCTCGGGCAGGCCGAATCTGCCTTCCATCACGTTCACAGGCGACGAGACGCGCTCGCTCTACAGGCCGCATGGGGTCATGGCCATCAACGGCGCGGTGATCGGAGCAGGGGGAAATTTCGCCACGGAGGGAACCCCCTGGACCGCGCTGAATGATGCGGCTCAATACAATAATCCAAACCTGCGCGGGAGATACATGGAACGCCCCGTGACCTGGCAGATGATTTACCCGGGCAATGCCCCGGGTTTCACCATCGATTTTGGAATCCGCATGGCGGGCAGCCCATACACCAGGCCGCGCTACGTGCTCGTGGATCAAAATCGCGACGTCGGCCCGAATGTCGGCGCCTGGTCCACCGGCACGGCGCTGCGCAAGCCGTCCATGAACATGTATATGCGGGACGATCTCGGTGGCGATCCGCTGGACTTTCCAGTCATCGCCAACTCCCCAGTGACCAAGCACAGCGATTTCCGTTTTCGCGGGGGACACAATGACCTGAACCCTTTCATCGTCGACGAGTATGCGAGGCGCCTGTTTGCGGATACA
Source organism: Verrucomicrobiaceae bacterium (assembly GCA_043753265.1). GTDB lineage: Bacteria > Verrucomicrobiota > Verrucomicrobiia > Chthoniobacterales > Chthoniobacteraceae > SXWH01. Next base: position 6,115 of record JAYUWZ010001296.1, on the reverse strand, counting down.
GGCCAGCTCGGAAGCCTTGGCATCAATACAAACCTCTATATCAACGGCGTCTACAAGGGCATTTTCAATCTCTGCCAGCACGTGCGGGAGGAGTGGTGCAAGGAGGCCTTTGGGAGCGATCTTGATTGGGATGTCATCCAGGTGGGAGTGCCCTCGGACGGTGACTTGCTCGCCCTTCAGGAACTCGTCACCTTCCTGCGCAACAACTCGCCCAACTCGCTGAGCAATTACCAGGCGGCGCAGAATCGGATCAATCTGGTGAACCTCGTGGATTACCTGCTCGTGAATATCTACGGCTCAGTGGGCGACTGGCCGCACAACAACTGGATCTGCGGCCGGGAACGTTCCACGAATGGGAAATTTCATTTCTTTGTCTGGGACGCGGAAGGTGGGTTTGGTGGGTTTTCGCTTACCGTCAGGAGCAATACGTTCGACCCTGCGGCGGGCAATTCCATCACCTCTGGCAATCCAGCGACGGATGCACTGAGTGTGGCACCCCGCCTTATGTATTCGCTGTTTCGCAACAGCCCGGAATTCAAGCTCCTCTTTGCAGATCGCATTCAGAAGCATTTCTTCAATGGGGGCGCGCTGACGGATCCCGCGCTCCTGGCCCGGAATACTGCACTGGCAAGCGAGGTGTCCTCATTCATCAATGGATACAATGCCACCCGAATCCCGAACTGGATCAACGGGCTGGGGGACAAGACCCGCTTCAACGGCTCCACAAACGTTCCCAGCCGCCGGCAGGTGCTGCTCAATGGATACACGGATGATACCGCGGCGGGTGTGTTTGTGGCTCCCCACTTTGTGAGCGAGGGCGTGTGGCCCTCCACGCTGGCACCGGTATTCAGCCAGCACGGCGGGCCGATTGGCGCGGGGATTAGCCTCACGATGACCAATCCCAACGCGGGCGGAACGATTTACTATTCCACCAATGGCATCGACCCGCGCCAGCCGGGGGGCGGTGTGGCCGGCAATGCATATTCGGTTGCGATCCCTATCAGCCAGACGACCACCGTAAAGGCCCGCGTGCTGAATGGCGCCATATGGAGCCCGCTGCTGGAGGCGACATTCACCGGTGGCGCGACGCCCTCGCTGCTCTTCACGGAGATCATGTATCACCCGCCGGATATCGGGGCCATCGACGGGAACGAATACGAGTTCCTCGAAATCAAAAACGTAGGCGCGACCACGGTGAATCTGTTTGGGATGAAGTTTTCAGATGGCATTGAGTTTTCCTTCCCGCCCGGGTCGAGCATCCCCTCGGGCGGCTTTGTGGTGCTGGCAAAGAACCCGGCGCTGTTTAACCAGAAATATCCTGGAACGCCGGTGCTCGGGGCATATGGCCCTGCGACCAGCTTGGACAACGCGGGTGAAACGCTGACGCTGCGCGACGCGGGGAATAATATCGTCTTCAGTGTGAAATATGACGATAAGGCACCATGGCCGGTTGCGCCGGATGGCACCGGCCCCTCGCTTGTCCCAAATCTGCCGAATAGCAACCCGGCTCCCAGCGATGCAGTGAACTGGCGCATCAGCGGCAATGCGAACGGCTCGCCGGGCGAGGACGATCCTTCCCCGGGAATCCCGAAGGTGCAGATTACCGAGTTGCTCGCAAACTCGGTGCCACCCGCCATCGACGCGATCGAACTCTTCAATACCGATGTCGCCCCTGCGGATATCGGCGGGTGGTTCTTGAGCGACGACATCTCCACGCCAAAGAAGTACCGCATCCCCGATGGGACGATTATTCCAGCGGGGGGATATCTCGTGATCTCGGAGACGTCTTTCAATACAGGGGTGAATGCATTCGCTCTCAGCCAGAATGGGGACGAGGCCGTGCTGAGTTCTGCGAATGCCGCCGGAACCCTGACGGGGTTCACGGAGTTTGTCACTTTTGGAGCCAGCGAACCCGGCATCACATTTGGGCGCTTCACCAATTCGGAGGGCTCCCAAACTACCATTGCGCGGAAGTTTTTTGTCGCGCAAAAGCAGAGCACCCTTGGAGCCGTGAATGCCGGGCCCAAGGTCGGGCCGGTCGTTATCTCGGAACTGTATTACCACCCGAGTGGGACTGGGTCGGAATTTATCGAAATCCGGAACAACAGCAACGTCCCCATCCCGCTGTTTGATCCCGCGAACCCCGCGAATACGTGGCGGATTCAGGGAGTCGATTTCAATTTTCCGCCAGGGGTGACCATTCAGCCGCGGCAATTCATCCTGATCTCGGCCATTGCCCCGGCATCGTTTCGGGCGAGCTTTGGCATTTCCTCGGGCGTCACGATCTATGGCCCTTACAGCCCTGCCGGGGATCTGGCGAATAGCGGGGAAAGAGTCTCGCTGCAAAAGCCGGGCACTCCGTACGTGGATGGTGTGAACGGCACGGTGGTCCCCTACATCGACATGGATTTCGTCACCTACTCGAGCACGTGGGTGCCCAGCAGTGCAGGTGCTGGAAAAAGCCTGGAAAGGGCGAAAATCGACACGTTTGCCGACGATAAAAATTCATGGAAGGTTTCCCCTTTTGCGGGTAACGGCAACCCTGGACGTTTCGGCATAGTGAGCATGGGAAACTGGGCGAGCCAATGGTTCCCTGACATCTCCGACCTCTCCAACCCCCTCATCGGCGGCGATCTCGCGGACCCCGAGGGCGATGCCTTTAGCAACCTCCTCGAATACACCTTTGGCCTCCTGCCCCGGATGAGTGATTCGGTGGGAATGGTGAACAGCTACATGGCATTTGATGGAGCGAATGGCCCTTACCTCATGCTGTCCTTCCGCCGGAGTCTTTCGATCCAGAACGTCACCATCAATGTCGACGTGGCGAACTCCATGACTGGATGGGGCCCTGGCGCTGTGCTGCTGGGCTCACCAGTGAACAACGGCGACGGCACGGAAACCCTGACCTACCGGGACAGCGCAATCTACAGCCCCACCGTGCCCCGCTACATGCGCGTGCGCGTCGTGAAGTAATGGTGCTACACGCAGCCTCGGTGGATGGCGCTCTCCGAGCCCCACGGCTCTGCCGTTTCCTCGCGAGTTACCATTGGGCATGCCAAAAGAAACGCCGAAGGCAAGGCGCGCAGATTTCTGAGCCTTTGGTGTTCCCAGCCCCGAAGCTCACCTCCGACCTGCGCCTTTCATTGGGCGTTGGATGTTAAGCGTGGGGCGTTGGGCGTTTTGCACCGGAATGATTTCTTTGGTTGCGCTCTGCCGCCCTGGGCTCTTCGTAGTGTCCCTTTCCGATTCTACGTTTACCGCTTCGCCCGCGGATCCAGCGCATCCCGAATCGCATCCCCCAAAAAATTCAGCGCCACCAGCGTGAGCGACATCGCCGCCGCAGGGAAGAGCAACAGCCACCAGTAACTCTTCACCGGATTGATCACATTTTTGCCATCGCTCAGCAGGCTCCCCCAGCTCGCCTGCGGGTCATTGATTCCCAATCCCAGAAAGCTGAGGAAAGACTCGTCCAGAATCACCGCAGGGATCGTCAGCGTGAGGTAAACCACAACAACACCCACCAGATTCGGCAGCAGGTGCCGGACAATAATACGCGCATGACTCTGCCCAAGCGCCCGCGCGGCCAGCACGAATTGCTGCTCCTTCAGCGCCAGCACCTGGCCTCGGACAATGCGCGCCATGCTCAGCCATTCGATGAGGCCGAGGCACACAATGAGGATGATCACCTTGGAGTAGCCCACCAGTCCCTTGAGAAAGGAGATGTCATTCAGCCAGTCCTGCAGCTTTGGCGCAAAGGTGAAGATGGCCACGATGACAATGATGAGCCGCGGGATGCTGTAGAGCACCTCCACGATGCGCATCATCACATTGTCCACCCGTCCTCCCGCATAGCCGGCAATCAGCCCGTAGGTGGTGCCGATGAAAAAGCTGACAATCGCGCCGCAAAGGCCCACGAGCAGGGAAATGCGCGCGCCCTGGATGACACGCGAGAACACATCGCGGCCATTGAGGTCGGTGCCAAAGGGGTACTGCCACGTGGTCACGGGGCCGCCCCCCATCTTGTTGGATTCGATCTGTTCGGCGGAGAGCGCCAGCCACGTGGGCGGGTGCTTGGAATGCGGGGTCACCTTTTCCGGCCGGTAGTCGAAAAACAGCGGGCCGAGCACCGCCATGAATACAATGCCGAAAAGGATGAGGATCGCCACGATGGCCGTGCGATTGCGCAGCAGGCGCTGGAGCGCGCCGGGCACCTGGGCCGCGGGAGTGTTGGATGCGGCGTCGCTCATGCCAGTCGAATGCGCGGGTCCAGCCACTGGTAGGCAATGTCCACCAAGAGATTCATCAGCACGAGCAGCGTGCAGTAAACGGCGACAGCGCCGCAGCAGAGAAACATATCACGGGAGAGTACGGAATTGACGAAAAACTCGCCCATCCCCGGCAGACTGAAGACGCGCTCCACGACCAGCGATCCCGTGAGCACGCCGGCGGAAAGCGGTCCGAGGTAGCTCACGACAGGGAGGATTCCCACCTTCAGCACATGGCGGAAGAGCACCCGGCGCTCGCTCAACCCCTTCGCGTGCGCAGTGCGCACAAAATCCTGCGCCAGCACCTCCAGCATGGAGGTGCGCGTGAGCCGCGCGATATAGGCGATAAAGGGTCCGGAGAGCGTGACTGCGGGAAGGATGAGGCTGGAAAAGCCCGTGATGCCGCCGACTGGCAGCCACTCCAGTTTCAGGGCAAAGATGAGCGCCAGCATGGGGCCGACGACAAAGGTGGGCACCGAGATGGCGGCGAGCGCGGCGAGCATGGTCGCCGAATCCACCCACGTGTGCTTGCGCAGAGCGGCGATGCTCCCCATCCAGATACCGAACGAGGTGGAAATCAACAATGCCAGCAGCCCAATGTACACCGAGGTTGGCATGGCCTGGGTGATGAGTTCACCCACGCGGCGGTCCTTCAATTTCAACGAACGATCAAAGTTACCCTGAAGCAGTCCGCGAAACTCGGCGGGATGGCGCACCGATCCGTCGGCATTGTACTCAGCGTGCTTGTGCGCCACGCCGATATACCGCGCGCACTGCCACCAGATGGGGCCGTCGAGGTTGTAAAGAATGCGCTGCTTTTGCTTGTCCACCTCACTGCTGTTCTTCTCAGACATCGTGAACGGATCGCCCGGTGCCAGCCGAAGCAGGCAGAACGTAAGGGTGACCGCAAATAGCAGCACAACAAAAAGCGATACGATGCGGCGCGCGATAAAGCCGAGCATGAGAGCAACCACATCCGCTCAAAAAGCACCGACCGGAGCAAGCACACAGTTGGGAGGAGAGCGGAAAATGTGGGTCTGAGGCTGAGTCCCCTCAAAACCGGGCGCAAAATCGAGGAGCGCAAATCTGGAGTGCGGGAGCTCGCTCCCGCTCTGGCGGAGGGCGCAGGCGGCAAGTGGCAGGAGCCCCTTCCTTGTCACGGCGAACGTATCGCCTTCCCCGAGCTCCATTCCCTATCGAAGTGTCGTGAACGCCGCTAATATAAGCGCCGAATCGAGCAGCGCACATGGAGTGCGGTGGCAAGCTCTAAGGCGCGACACCGCCTTCGCTTTGCGAATGGTCGTTCGATATGGCGGCCACCGTTCAGACCGAAACGATCACACTTCGCTCCAGTTTACCCAAGTCGATGGAAGTTTCGATCGAGTAACCCACTCGAGACATATTCGCAGACTCGACAGAAAAGCGACTACCTGCAAAAGACTCATATGGTAGTGTCCGTTCCTAAAAGTGGAACTGCCAGTCATCCTATTTCCTACCCACCCTTATGGCCTCGATTCCCAAAAAAGTAGTTGAACGACTCATTGCAGGCCTCAAGCGCTATCAACCTATTCTCACTGCCGCCAAGGCGCGCGATGTAGGCGAAGCCGACACTGTGACCATAATTAAAGACATGCTGGCCGATGTCTTTGGATACGACAAATATTCTGAGGTCACCTCCGAATATTCGATTCGTGGAACATCTTGTGATCTCGCAACGAAGCTCGACGGCGCTCTCCAAACCCTCATCGAAGTCAAAGCCATAGGGCTTGAACTCAAGGATGCGCACGTCAAGCAAGCTGTGGACTACGCAGCTAACCAAGGAGTCGATTGGGTTTTGCTCACAAACGGGG
>JAYUWZ010001295.1:0-2275 GCA_043753265.1 Verrucomicrobiaceae bacterium | reverse complement strand
ACAGTGAACACCTATGCGATCACTGCGACATTAAGTTCTACTGTTTTAAATGCATTAGATAACTATACGATCACTAACGCTGGCAACACGTTTACGATATCAAGCCCCTCGCGAAATACGCCGAGAGCAAGGGCGTGCTCCTCTGCATCGAGCCGCTCAACCGCTTTGAGACTGATTTCCTCAACACGACCGACAAGGGCCTCAAGCTACTCAAGGCCGTGGGCAGCAAGGCCGTGAAGCTCCACCTCGACACGTTCCACATGAACATTGAGGAAAAAAACCAGGCCGCCGCCATCATCAAGGCTGGCAAGCACCTCGGCCACTTCCACGCTTGCGGCAGTGACCGCGGCACCCCCGGCAACGACCACATCGACTGGAAGCCCATCGTCGCCGCGCTGAAAAAAATCGGCTACAAGGACGACGTGGTCATCGAGAGCTTCACCACCGACGTGAAGGTCATCGCCCGCGCTGCGGCCATCTGGCGCAAGATCGAGCCCAACCGCAACGACATCGCGGTAAAGGGCCTCGCGAACTTGAAGAAGTTCTTCAAGAAGAAGTAGCCGGTATCTGGCTCAATCTTACTGGCGGCTCAAAGTAGGCGAGGTTTTCAACCTCGCTAGGGCGGCCGCATCTAGACGGAGCATCGGTCGAACCCACCTTTTGCCGAGCGCGAAGGCATTGAGTACATTCGCGCGCGAAGCGCGCCAAAGTAGTAGTTCCCGACTTCAGTCGGCCAACCATTCAAATCGAACTTCGATTCCCTTTCGCATTCTCGCGCTATGGTGTGATTTAAAGTATGGGTAGTGCGGGTGGCAAAAGGTGGAATGAGCACACAAACCTACGCCAGTTCGTGGAGTGCGGCAGCCCTCTGCCGCTTTGGATGAAGGGTGGGAATTTTGGGCGGGCTGGCAGGGAAAACCATGCAGATTCTCCCTTGCGATTGCTCAACCATACCGCCCCCGCCTACGCCCACCATGCAAAGCGGCAGAGGGCTGCCGCACTCCACGAACTGGCGTAACATTGCTCCCCCTTTCCCCTTTCATGCGCCCCTACTTTAAATCACGCCGGGGTGGTTGATTCAGGACCTTTCGACAGGCTCCGGGCAGGTGCTGGCGCGCCCAATGGCAGCGCCTGGTCGAACATGCGCAGGCTGTTTCGGCGGTGCCATTGAAGCCTCCCGGCAAATTATTCCCAAGGAGGTGGTGAAAGATTCTCCTTTTCCGATTCGCGCATGCGTTTATGCAATCGGGTTCGCGCGGAGCGTCTCCCTGCTGCACCGCCCGAGCAAAATTAAAAGCGATGCCCATCACCTACCTTGAAGCAATCCGCGCCGCACAACACCGGCTGTTGGCTGAGGACCCGCGTGTGTTCATTTACGGTCAGGACGTGGGAGGGTTTGGCGGGGCGTTCAAAGCCACAAAGGGCCTGGCGAAGGAATTTCCCGGACGCGTGCTGGATTCACCGATTTCGGAGGATGCGCAGGTGGGCATGGCGATCGGCGCGGCCATTGAAGGAATGCGACCCATCGTCGAAATGCAGTTCGCGGATTTTTCGACCTGCGCCTACACGCAGATCGTGCAGCATGCTGCGACGATGTTCTGGCGCACGGATGTGCCGTGCCCGATCGTCATCCGCCTGCCCAGTGGCGGCACTGCGGGCGCCGGACCCTTTCACTCACAGAGCATGGAGGCGATTTACGCGCACTACCCCGGGCTGGTGGTGATGACCCCCGCGACGGTGGAGGACGCTTACTCCATGCTGATCGAGGCGGTGACGATCGATGACCCGGTGATCTTCTGCGAACACAAGTTTTTGTATTACTTCGAGAAGGGATGCCACGATGCGGATTTGCCGGAGGCGGATTCGGACGAGGCCGGCTCCCACGGGCAGGTACGCGACAAGGTGCGCGAAAAGGAGAAGAAGGAAGTGAAGGACAAGGCGCGCGATGAGGCGGTGCGAACGCATCTCGCGGGGCTCCTGCCGACTGCCCAGCCCGTGGGCAGGGCGCGGGTGGCCAGACCGGGGCGCGATGCGACAATCGTCGCCTACAGTGCCATGGTGCATGAGGCGATTGAGGCTGCATCGAAGCTTGCCGCCGATGGCTGGGAGATCGAGGTGATCGATCTGCGCTGCGTGAAACCGCTGGATACCGACACCATCCTCGCGAGCGTCTCGCGTACGGGGCGACTGCTGGTGGTGGGCGAGGCTTTTCCTTGGGGCGGCGTCACTGCCGAGGTGCTGGCACGGGTGGCTACCGAGGGCTTTGGCCTGCTGG
>JAYUWZ010001294.1:0-5005 GCA_043753265.1 Verrucomicrobiaceae bacterium | reverse complement strand
AAGCGGCAGAGGGCTGCCGCACTCCAAGAACTGGCGTAGGTTTGTGTGCCCGTCTACCTTTTACCATCCGCACTACCCCTACTTTAGAGCGATTGCCGAAAGTAATTTCCGCAGCTCTTGCGACCCCTCCGGGGTGCATGGCTTTTTAAGAATGCCTACCCCAGGTGAGAATGGTAACGAGCGAGGAAATACGGCAGAGCCGTATACCTGGGGCTACTGTCCGTAAGCCCTCCGGGCTTGCACGCAGCCGGAAATGGCGATACGGATTTTACAGTAGAAGGCGGAGCAAAGTGCGCCTTCGGCGTTTACTTTGGCATGCCAATGGTAACGCGCGAAGAGACGGCAGAGCCGTACGGCTCGGAGAGGGCCATCCACCTCCAAGCCGCTGCAAGTCACGCCTTGCCACCCACCACGGAGCATGCAAAGTCATGCTCTGACCCCGTCCCTATTACGGCGTGACCACCCACCCGCAGCGAGCATTGCCCCGCGGACGGAGTTTGCCCACAAATCCATCGCTGCCATCGCGCCCACCACAGCGGCGCGGCGTTCACGGGTAGCGGCCTGCCCATTTCATTTATCCTGCGAACACGGCCAGGAAGCGAGACCCCCGCGTTAACCCCGTCCCAACCATGCGAGCCTACATCATCAATCTGGAGCGGGCGAAAGATCGCTGGTCGGCGATCGAGAAGACTTTTGCGGCCACCGCATTTGAATTGCACCGGGTCGATGCGGTGGACGGCGCCACCCTGCCCATGCCCTGCGCGGGTTTTGCGGAGCGGCGCTTCCGCTGGTTCCACGGGAGAACCACCAACCCGCGGGAAATCGGCTGCTACCTCAGCCACATCGCAGCGCTCAGGGCATTCCTCGCAACGGATGAACCCCACGCGCTCATCGGCGAGGACGACCTGAGCCTGCAGCCCGGCATGGAAGCGGTGCTAGAGAGCGCGCTGCGCTATTCCGGCCACTGGAATATTCTGCGCCTCAGCGGCCTCGCCGACGGCAGCCCCCTCCACGTCGCCGGCCTCGGCGGCGGCTACTCGCTGAATGTAAACATGGCCCGCGTAAAAGGCCTCGGTGCCTATGTGGTCGACCGCAAGGCCGCCACACGGTGGGTCGCCAGCGCCATGCCCATGTGGCTGCCCATCGACCACGCGCTCGACCGCGAATGGTGCGACCGCCTGCGTGCCTTCCAGGTCCTCCCCTTCCCTGTATCCCAGCAGGATAGCGGCTTCCGCTCCTCCATCCAAACGGGTAACGCCACCAAACTTCCCGCACTCAGGAGATGGCTCACCACCTATCCCTACCAAGCAGCAAACGAAATCGCCCGATGGGTATTCCGTCTCCTCTCCTACGCCAGGACCAGGCTTTCGCTTCGAAACGTTCCCCTGCCCTGATCCTAGTGAGCACCGCACCGGAAATACCCTCTTCCACTTCTCCGGTAGGCCTACTTTGTTATAAATTCCTACGTCGCGCGGAGTCGATGGCAGCTTGGCGGGAGAGGTGCCTTGCGGTCAAAGCGGCGAGAACATCATCTGGGTCGCGTGCTCTGCGTGGGAGGTAGAAGGCGAGCAACTCTACGATATCCCGTACACTAAGCAGTGGAGTATGGTCTGTGGCGGCGATGCGTTCCTTGAGTGCAAACAAAAGAGCCAGGCAACAGAGGGTGATATGGTGGTGCCAGCCGCGCCAGCCGCGGACTTCGTATTGAGCCATGCCCAGTTCACTCTTTGCGTCCTCAAAGGCGCGCTCGATGTAGAAGCGCTGGGCCTGCATATAACCGAGGCGCTCCCAGGGTCCAAAATAGCAAATAAACGATTCGAAGGAGCGCCGACTTGCAAATAGCAGTAAGGTAATCAGAAGGCGTTCGAATCACACCCCTATGGCAAGCGCAGCAATCTATCTCGAAGCAGACGAACCAAACGTCGAAGCCCTCGGCGAAGCGGTCACCTTTACCCCAGCCACACGCGCGGGCGAGGCTACTTACGAATTCACGGTTGACCGCGTCCCTGTGACTCTCAAGCGCATGCCGTCCGAGCGGGTCTCCCAGCACTTGCGTGGCTTTGGCGGCTTTGTGCAGCAACTGAAGGACCCCGAGGTTCGTCGACAGGATGCGCTCGAACGGATTTCCCGGATACGCTCGGTCTTCGCACTGGTGACGAAACCGGAGTTCGACGCCGTGCCCGCCCTCTGGCCGCGATTGTGCGAACTCGTGCGAACCAATGGGGGACTCATCTTCACATTCAACAGCATCTATCTATCCGACGGCACCGCCCTCGTTGGACCGATGCGCAAATAGAACCGCGCACGATGATCCATCACCCCTCGTTGAGGGGCTTTCGGTCTCCCAAGCAATCCGAACTCCCGCCAGCCTATCAAAAAGGCAGTGGGAAATTCTTGGTAAACTCCCGCACGTCATCCCGCACTGCTGCGAGTTCCGCGGGATTTTCCCGGCCTTCCAGCGCACGGTGCATGAAGTCGGCGATGTCCATCATCTCCTCCTCCTTCATGCCGCGCGTCGTCACCGCGGGCGTACCCACGCGGATGCCGCCGCCCTTGCTGATTGGCTCGGTGTCGAACGGAATGCCGTTCTTGTTTACCGTGATGCCCGCGAGGTCGAGTGTCTCCTGCGCCACCTTGCCATTGAGACCCTTCGGGCGAAGGTCCACGAGCATCAGGTGATTGTCAGTGCCGCCGCTCACGATGCGGTAGCCGTGGTGCGCGAGGCGCGCCGCCAGTGCCTTCGCATTCGTCACGATCTGTGCCGCGTAGGCCTTGAATGAAGGATCCAGCGCCTCATGAAAGCACACCGCCTTCGCCGCGATCACATGCTCCAGCGGTCCGCCCTGGATTCCCGGGAACACCTGGCTGTCGATGGCCTTGGCATACTTCTCCTTGCAAATGATGATGCCGCCGCGCGGTCCGCGCAGGCTCTTGTGCGTGGTCGTGGTTGTGAAATCCGCCAGCGCGCACGGGTTCGGATGCTGCCCGCCTGCCACAAGCCCGGCGATATGCGCCATGTCCACAAAAAGCAGCGCGCCCACCTTGTCCGCAATCGCGCGCATACGCTCGAAATCGATGATGCGCGGATACGCACTCGCACCGGCGGTGATCATCTTCGGCTTTGTCTCCTCCGCCATCTTCTCCAGCGCGTCGTAGTCGATGCGCTCGTCCTTCTCGCTCACGCCGTAGTGCGTCACTTCGTAAAAGCGTCCGGAGAAATTCGCCTTGTGCCCGTGCGTCAAGTGTCCGCCGTGAGCGAGGTTCATCGTCAGGATGCGATCACCTGGCTGCAGCACTGAAAAATACACCGCTGTGTTTGCTTGAGAGCCGCTGTGGGGCTGCACGTTCACGTGCTCGGCGCCGGGGAAGAGTTGCTTCGCGCGGTCGATGGCGAGTTGCTCCGTCACGTCCACGTTTTCGCATCCGCCATACCAGCGCTTGCCCGGGTAGCCCTCGGCATACTTGTTGGTGAGGCAGGAGCCCTGCGCTTCCATCACCGCCGCGCTCGTGAAATTCTCCGAGGCAATCAACTCGATTCCCTCAAACTGCCGCTTGTGCTCCTCCTCCACCGAGCGGAACACCGCCGGGTCCGTCTCCGCCAGCGACTTCCCGCCCGAGCATGCGTCGAGTTTTTCAACGCGCGTCGCGTGGCGGCCGCCTTCAAACTCCGTGTTCAAAAACGACTCCACAATCGCGCTTGCCTGGTTCGCAGCCACATTCACCGCGCCGAGGCACAGCACGTTCGCGTTGTTATGGCGGCGCGTCGTTGCCGCGTCCCCGGGATTTGTCACCAGTGCTGCGCGGATGCCGCTGTGGCGGTTGGCCGCGATGCTCATGCCGATGCCCGTCTTGCACACCAGAATGCCAAAATCCGCCTCACCGCTCAGCACCTCATGACACACGTGCCCTGCGAAATCCGGATAGTCCACGCTCTCCGCGCTGTTCGTGCCGAGGTCATGCACAATGTAGCCCTTGGCCTTCAGGCTCTCGCGAATCGCGTGCTTCACTTCATAGCCGCCGTGGTCTGCGCCGATGGCGATGCGGGTGGTCTTCTGGTTTTCGGTGGGTGCTTGGTTACCGGTGGTGTCGGTCATGGTGGTTTCGATGTGTTTCAGCAGCGAGGGGACCGCCTTGGAAATATGGTCGCGCGTGGCGATGTATGCGTGGATGCCCATGCCGATGGGGTCCGGCACTTCGGGCCGCTGCGTGAGCGCGGGCTCGAATTCGCACATCAGCCACGCTTTGTTCGCCGCCTCGGGGAAAAACGTGAGCACCGCGTCGAGATGCCCGCTGGTCATCGTGTAAATATGCGTCGCCCATTCCACGAGTTCGTCCGTGAGCGGCTGCGAGCGGATGTCGCGGATATTAATCCCCCACTGTCGCAGCGCCTCCACGCCATTCTCGCTGGGCCGCTGCCCATACCCCGTCGCCACGCCGGCGCTGGCAATCTCGATGTCACCCCGACCCTTTACAGCATGCCGGAACAGACCTTCCGCCATCGGGCTCCGGCAGATGTTTCCAGTGCAAACAAATAGAACGCGTTTTGGTTTTCCCACAGTGAAGAGCGCGGAAGGTAGGAGCCCGTCGTCATCAGCGCAATAGAGGAAATGAATGCAACTAGTGAAACGTAGAAAGACCACCCACTGCCACCAGCGCCGACCTGCGCTTTTCACACGGAGTTGGCTACAGAGCAGGACCCTATTTAATCGTACCCCTCAAAGTCCAAAAGCGAAAAGCGGGTGGCAAGGCTTTCGCCCTGCCACCCCCTCATTCAGTTACCAACTAAAAGTGGAAACGCTATTTCGAAGCCACACCACCCACGGCCTTCGCGAGCGCCTCAGCCTTGGGCATGTGATCCTTGAGATGCGCCACTGTCACAGTGGCGTAGTCTTTCAGGGCCGCATGCTTGGTGGCAGTGATGAACTGCTCATACAGGCTCACCGCATTTTTGTGATCCACAATCACGCGGTTGAGATACAGCCGGTCAAAATCCTCGTCCTTGGTT
>JAYUWZ010001293.1:0-2276 GCA_043753265.1 Verrucomicrobiaceae bacterium | reverse complement strand
TCGAGGCTTCGCTGGCTCTCACGAAGCAGAACCTCACGTATGCCTATGGCAGCGCCGATCCCGCGCGAGGCGGCATGGATTGCTCGGGCACCATCTACTACACGCTGCGCTCGCAGGGGATTCCCAACGTGCCGCGCGATTCGCCCGGCCAGTATGTGTGGGTGCGAAAGGCGGGTGGGTTTCAGGCAGTAAACAGCCGTAGTGCGGAGAGTTTTGAATTCGACGATCTCAAGCCTGGCGACCTGCTTTTCTGGAGCGGCACCTATGCCGTTGAACGGGAGATTCCCATCACCCACGTAATGCTCTACCTTGGCCGCGAGAAGAAATCCGGCGCGCGTGTGATGTTTGGCGCGAGCGATGGGCGCAGCTACAAAGGCGTGCAGCGCTGGGGCGTGAGTGTTTTCGATTTCAAGATGCCAAAGGCGGCGGACCCCTCGCGAACTACGAACCCGGTCTTCCTCGGCTACGGACCCGTCCCGGGAATAAACTCCGCCGAGGCGGCAGTCAGCGCAGTGCCGCCGCCGGTGGAGGAGAAGGTTAAGGAAGTCGCGGAGAGCGCAGTGGTTGAAAAAAAGCCCGCGCCCAAAACGACGAAGCCTGCGAGCAAGCCCACGGCCAAACCTGTGACCAAGAAGGCTCCTGCGAAGCGGAAGAAGTCAGGCACGTGAATTTGAAAGCAGGACTACCGAGCGCCATGCGCACTCTCTGGAACGAGGACGGCGAAAGACAGGTGTGAATCGGAGAGCGATGGCATTTGGAAACTGAGATTGCCCAGCCAGTGAAGTGACACTCTTTGGTTGCTGCTCGCATCCGCCCGGTTCGTTCCACGCTGCTAATGACGTTGGCTTCCCCTTGCCTTCCATTCACACAATTTTCATCTTTTCACCTCCCCAAACACTCCGCAATTGCTTTCCCTTCGCCCGAGACATGCTTTGATTCCCCGCCTCGTAATTGTGACCCCTATCATTGCCGCTCCAGATTTTGCAGTTCCATGAAGATTTCTGCCCTTGCCCTCCTTAACCTCGTCGCCTTTGCCTCTGCGCAAGCGCCTGCACCTGCGCCTGCACCTGCGCCTGCACCTGCGCCTGCACCTCGTCCAGCGCAACCCACCGGTGTCGTCCCGGCGCGCACTGTTCCCGGAGTGCCCGCCGCCAAACCCGTTCTGAGCGCGCAGGAACTGGAGAAGCAGCAGAAGCGGGTGAAGAACAAAAAGCTCATCGACGAGTTCTTCGCCGGCCCCATCGTCCGCCTCGAAGTCAACCTTGAGCCGGCAGCCTGGGATGCGCTGCTCAAATCTGACCGTGAATACGTCGAGGCCACGCTGACCGAGACCGGAATCGACGGCAAAAAAACGGTCTTCAAACCGGTCGCGGTAAAGCTGAAAGGCTCGGCTGGCAGCTCCCAAAAGGCCGACCAACGCCCCGGCCTCACGATCAACATGACGAAGCTGAAGGGCACCGAGCGCTTTCACGGGATGAAGAAATTTCATCTCAACAATGGCGTGCAGGACGGCAGCCTGCTCAATGAATACATCAGCGGCGAAATGTGCCGTGCCGCACTCGTGCCCGCCTCCCGCTGCACCCACGTGGTGCTGAAATGGCAGGGCCGGGACATGGGCATCTACGTCTTCAAGGAAACGTTCAACGAAGACTTCTTCGCCAACTTTTACGAGCGCGTCGACGGCGACCTCTACGACGGCCACTTCATCTCAGAGATTGACGGCAACATGGAGAAACAGGAAGGCGATCCCGCCGATACGAAAAACATCAAGGAACTCGCCGAGGCCTGCAAGGAAGCCGATCCCGCCACGCGCTGGCAGAAGATGGAAGCGCGCCTCGACATCGCGCAATACCTGCGGTTCCTCGCCATGGAGACCTTCACCAGCCATTGGGACGGCTACAATTTCAACCAGAACAACTATCGCATCTACTTCGATGCGAAGAATGGGAAAGCCAACTTCTTCGCCCATGGCATGGACCAGACCTGGGGCCTCACCAACTGGTCCGTCCTCCGCGATCCCATCTCGCTGGTGGGTGGCGCAGTACTGAGCAACCCCGCATGGCGGCAGCATTACCGCAAAATCTCCGATGAACTCTATGCCAAGGTGCTGAATAGCCGCGAGTGGGACAACCGAATCGAGCGCCAGGGCAAGAAGGTGCAACTCGCCATGTCGAAATTTGTGAGCCCCCAGGCCTCCAAGGATTTCGGCGGCCAGGTGGATGGCATGCGCACCCGCCTCAAGTCGCGCATCAAGACCATCGGCGAGATGTTCCCCA
>JAYUWZ010001292.1:0-2278 GCA_043753265.1 Verrucomicrobiaceae bacterium | reverse complement strand
GCGTCGGGTCGATGGGGCCGGCGGGGCTTTGGTTGTAGAGCGACACGTTGCCGCCGGTGACGGGTGTGTTGAATTCGCGGCACCCCTCGGCGAGACCTTCCACGCATTCGCGGAGCTGCCAGAAGAGCTCGGGATGGTGCGGGTTTCCGAAGTTGAGATTGTCCGTTACGGCGAGCGGACGCGCGCCGCTACATGCGAGATTGCGCGCAGCCTCAGCCACGGCGATGCGGGCTCCCTCGCGGGGATCCTGCTGGCAGTAGAGGCTGTTGCAGTCGCTGGTGGCTGCGACGATTTTATTGGCCTCGCGGATGATGAACACCGCGGCATCGCTGCCGGGGAGCACGGTGCAGCCGAGGCGCACCATGTGGTCGTATTGACGCCACACCCAGTTCTTCGAAGCGATGCTGGGATCGGCGAGGAGACGGGGTAGTGCCTCGATAGGATCGATGGCGGGGAGCGTGGCGATGTCCACTTCGTCCGGGGTAGGACGGGCCTTGGCTTCGCGGGCGTAGACGGGGGCGTCGTCGGCGAGCTTTTTGGCAGGGATCTCGGCGACCACCTTGCCGTGGTTTAGCACGCGCATCATGCCGTCGTCCTTCACCACGCCGACCTCCGCGTAGGGGAGGTCCCATTTCTCAAAGATGTCCACGACGGTCTGTTCGTGTCCCTTTTTCACGATGATGAGCATGCGCTCCTGCGATTCGCTGAGCAGGATTTCGTAGGGTGCCATGCCCGTCTCGCGCTGGGGCACCTTGGCGAGATCGATCTCCACACCCGTGCCGCCGCGGCTGGCGGTCTCGCAGGTCGAGCAGGTGAGCCCCGCAGCGCCAATGTCCTGGATGCCGGCGACGGCGTCGGTCGCGAGCAATTCGAGGCAGGCCTCGAGCAAAAGTTTCTCGCGGAAGGGATCGCCCACTTGCACAGCAGGGCGATCTTCCTTGCTCTCCTCGGTGAGATCGCGCGAGGCAAATGCCGCACCGGCGAGACCATCGCGGCCGGTCTCGGCTCCCACGTAGAATACAGGGTTGCCGATGCCCTTCGCCGCGCCGCGCGCGATCTGCTCGTGGCGGAGCACGCCAAGGCAGAAAACGTTTACGAGCGGATTGCCGTTGTAGCTCTCATCAAAGTACACCTCGCCACCGATGGTCGGCACACCGATGCAGTTGCCGTAGTGCGCGATGCCAGAGACCACGCCCGAGAAGCGGCTGCGGTTCCATTTGTGCTGCGCGGTGTCGCCGTGGATGGGACCAAAGCGGAGCGAATTCAGCGAAAACACCGGGCGCGAGCCCATGGTGAAAATGTCGCGGATAATGCCGCCGACGCCCGTGGCCGCACCCTGGAAAGGCTCAATGGCGCTGGGGTGATTGTGCGATTCCATCTTGAACGCCACGGCCCAGCCGTCGCCGATATCGAGCACGCCTGCATTTTCCTCGCCCGCTTTCACAAGCACGAGCGGGCCGGTGGTGGGGAATTTCTTCAACTCCAGCCGCGTGTTTTTGTACGAGCAGTGCTCGCTCCACATCACGCTGAAGATGCCGAGTTCCGTGAAATTCGGCTCGCGGCCAAGGATGTCCCTGATGCGTTCGTATTCGTCGTCGGTGATGCCATGCTTGGCGATGACTTCCTTGGTAATGGCTGGCTCGTGCATTTGGAAAAGAGGGGTAGCTTTTTGGAAAGAGACGCCTCCCGCAAGCCAAACGTGAATTTCAAGAGCGAGTGTTTTTGCGGCACAGGTCTTTCGCCGTTGTTGCCGTCGGCGCATGAGCCTGATACAGCGCGCGTTCCCATGAAACTCCTACTCTCACTCGCAACCGTCGCGACCTTTGCAATGTCGGCCTTTGGCGCCGACAACGAACTCACCGCGGAAGAAAAAACCGCCGGCTGGAAATCGCTGTTCGATGGCAAAGATGCCTCGGCCAGCTTCCGCGGCTACAAGAAAGACAAACTGCCGGAAGGCTGGGTCGCCCAGGATGGCGCGATCGTCCTCAAGAAGGGCGGCGGCGACATCATCACCAAGGATCAATACGAGAGCTTCGAGTTCAGCACGGACTGGAAGATCAGCAAGGGCGGCAACAGCGGCATCATGTTCAAGGTGCTGGAGACCAATGGCCCCAGCTACAGCACTGGCCCGGAATGCCAGGTGCAGGACAACAAGGACGGCAAGGACCCACAGAAGGCCGGCTGGATGTATGCACTGTATCCTGCAACGGTCGACACCACCAAGCCCGCGGGCGAGTGGAACACTTTTGTGCTGAAGGTGCAGAAGACCCCCGCCGGC
>JAYUWZ010001291.1:0-2278 GCA_043753265.1 Verrucomicrobiaceae bacterium | reverse complement strand
CGGTTCGCAACAGGTGGAAGTGCGCCTTCGGCGTGTGCTTTGACATGCCGCTCGGAGAGCGCCATCCACCGAGGCTGCGCCTCTTGGGAAACGATGCGGAAATTACTTTGGGCAACGCTCTATACAAAACTGGCGCTTCGCGCTATATGGTCGGCGACAGGAATGCCTTTGGCCGTCTTCGATTGTCGCCGCTCCTTGGCTTTTCGCCTCACGGACACAAACAAGAGCTCTTTTTACTCTTCCGAATTTCGCAATCCAAACAACACTTGATCCGCCCCGAGCGCCTGGAAGCGTGAGCGCTGGTCTGGTGTGAGTAATTCCAATATCTGCGCGACCACCGCGTCATTCGCCGCCTCCATCTTCGCGTCAAAATCTTTTTCCTGCTCCGGTGTGAGCTGCTTTCCCGCCAGCTCCGGCGGCAGCGCTTCCGTGTAGGCTTTCACCAAAATCTCCGCCACCTTCGCAGTTGTGGCGGCATCGAGATTCAAAGCGCCCGCTGCCATGTGCGACTGGGAACGTGCGAGATCTGCGGGGCTGCTTTCATCGAGCTTTGCGATGAGCGCATCGTCGCTGAAAAGATTGGCGAGGTGCTCGATGAGTTGCTCCATCTCACGCTGCGCCGCCGCTTCCTGTGGCGATGCATCGAGAGGCGGGGTGGCATACCGCACCGCGTAATCGTGTATCTTGAAATTCAGCTCTCCCAGCGCGCGGGCAAATTCCTCGGGCGTAGAGGCGAGAGGCTTGAGGGTGCCAGCCTTGCGCGCGGCCCGCGCCTGCGACACCGCTGCCTCGAACATGGAATCATCCAGCGCCTCATTCTGCTTTCGCAACTGCGACTCCAGGCGGCCGGGAGGAGGCGTGATGCTTGTCACTGCCTCCGGCCTTGGCGTGGTCGCGACAGGCACCGCCGCCTTCGGGCTTTCGCGCAAAAGGAAATAAGTAAGGCCACTCCCGAGCAGCATTGCCGCGACCACTATGGCCGCTGTCTGGATTTGGTCTGATTTCATGAAAGTCTCCGGGCGCGCAGGCGCTCCGTTATAGCGTCTCCGGGGTTTGCAGCAGTGCCACAATGCGCTGCAAGAGGCGTCCCGCCGCACCTCCATCGAGCACGCGATGGTCGAAGCTCAGGGTCATCTCCGCTTCCGTAACGGGAACAAATTGCTTCTTCTCCTTGTCCCACCAAGGCATTTGCCGGCCCGCTCCCAGCCCAAGCAGGATGGTCTGCTCGGGCAGCGGAATGGGCGTCGCCCACGTGAGGCCAAACGTGCCGAAATTTGTCACTGTGGCGATGCTGCCGCCCTGCGCGCTCGCGGGCAGCCTGCGCTGCCGGGCGAGGTCCACGAGTTCGTCGTAGAGCGCTACCATTTGCACGAGCGGTTTTTGGTCCGCATTGCGCAGCACGGGCACGAGCACGCCGTCTTCCGCCTCCACTGCAAAACCGATATCGATGGACTGAGGATGCACGATTTTGCCGCCAATCAGCCGTCCCGCGGGCGCGCTATTCTCGCCCAGTGCGATGGCGAGTGCGCGCGAGGCATACAGCGCCGGTCCCGCCTTGCTGCCAGTCTGCTTGCGGCGGTGCGCCAGCAGCGCATCCATGGCCACGGGCAGGCCCACGGTCGCGAGCGGACGCGTCCACGAACGGCGCATGGCGTCCGCCACTGCGATGCGCATCGGCGAGGCCTTGCTTTGCTTGTGCTCGTCGAGCCGGTAAAGAAAGTCCTCAAGGTCCTCGATGGTCACACGGCCGGCCGCGCCGCTGCCTGCGACACCCGCAAGATCCGCGGAATGGAGCCCGAGCTCCGTCATGCGCGCTTTCATGCGCGGCGACATGTAGGCGATGCCTCCCGCGTGCGCCGGCACCGGCAGGCCATGCACCGTGGGTGTGATATTCGCGGGCGCGGTCTTTGTACCCGCGATACTTTCTGGCGTCACCGTCGGTGTGGATTCGCTCACTCCCGAGCGGCGTGCATCCTCCTCGCTCGCGTCGATGTAGCCAAGCACAGCCCCCGACGGGATAGCTCTGGCCGCGCTCCACGCAAATCTCGGAAAGGACGCCCTGGCACAGCGCCGTGACTCCCAGTGTCGCCTTCTGCGTTTCGACTTCGAAGACATCCTGATCGACCTCGATCTGGTCGCCGACACTGACCGGCAGATGCACAATGGTCGCCTCGGCGATGCTTTCGCCGAGCTGCGGCATGAGGATGGGGACGCGGGGCATGGCAGGAAATGCCGATCATACACGCAAAAGATCGCGGAGAGAATCACCGATCGTGCG
>JAYUWZ010001290.1:0-5013 GCA_043753265.1 Verrucomicrobiaceae bacterium | reverse complement strand
GAGTTCGACCGCGTTGAGGATTGCGAGTTCCGGCAGGTAGTGCGCAAACTTCGGGCCCTTGTCGAAAAAGCAGGTGTCGTATTCGTCGCCCTCGATCACCACCCATTCACTCTCGTGCAGGCTGGAGCCCTGGCCGAGATCCTCGGCGATGCCACCAATCATCCAGGCCGGGTCCTTTTTGCCTACACGCATGATGTGCGTGAGCAGCGAGGCCGTGGTGGTCTTGCCATGCGTGCCGGCCACCACGAGATTGCGCCGGCCGCGCAGGAAGAAGTGGCGCAGCGTCTCGGGCATCGATTGGTAGGGGAGGCGGCGGTTCAGCACTTCCTCCAGCTCGGGATTGCCACGCGCGATGGCATTGCCCACCACCACGAGGTCGACGCGCCCGGACAGATTCCCAGCGCTGTAGCCGCCACTGATGGCGATGCCTTTTTGCTGCAGGAAGTCGGACATGGGAGGGAAGACCCCGGCGTCCGAGCCCGTGACGATATAGCCACGCTCCTTCATCGCGACGGCGACGGCGCCCATGGCCGTGCCGCAAATGCCGAGAAAGTGAACGTGGCGGATATCAGAATTCATGTAGTGGAGAAACGCATGTACCAAGAACGGGAGGCGGGAGACAACCGTTGTTCCCGCAAATCATCACTGCGCGTCCGCAGGCGGGCGGCGGTGATGCGCGTAAAGGGTTTCGATGACCTCACGCAGCGCCTTGAAGTCGGTCACGTTGGTATTCGTGAAGTTCTGCTTTTTGCCACCGGGGAAAACCACTTCGAGCCACTCGTTCACGCCGTGCCTCACCTTTCGCGACTTCGGGGTCACGCTCACGACGTCCCGCCACGCTGCTTGAATCCACCGGGGAGTTCCGCGTCCCTTCGCGTAGGAAAGCGTCTCCGCCTCTACTTTCACTGTGATCACCCGTTTGCTCACAATCCAAACAAAGAGCAGCCCCACGAGGACACCCACGCCGAGAATTGCTCCAATGAAGATGAGGAAGGAGCTGCTCATGAACCCCATGAAAATGGCGACGCACGCGATGAGGGCGGCGCTCCCCCCGAAGATGAGCATAATGAGCACCCATACCTGCCACTCGGCAACAGGGTTTGCGCCAAAGAGCCGGGGTAGCGGAGTGGTGACCGCAGCCGCAGCCTCGGCAGCAGCACTGGCGCTCTGGACGCGGGGCAGGGTGATGAGCAGCCACAGGCTGTGGATGGCGAGGGCCACCGGCATGGCCACCCAGAAGGCGTAACCCAGGCGGCCCATCGCGAGGGAGAATGCGCCATGATACCCGGTCGCCTCGCGGAAAACATAGTGGTCGCCGACTCTTTGAAAGCTGCCGGAGTGGAACTTTTCATTGAACTCCGGAATGTCGATTCGCACTTCTCCCCTGGTGCCATCCGCCACATCGGAGGGCAGTTCCCAGCGAATGGTAGTGGCGAGTTCCGCACCCGGCGCAGTGACGCTCCTGTTCTTTCCCTTGGACCATTTCACTTGCTTGGGCGTGACTTTCAAGCTCGCGGAACGAATCTTCAACGCACCGTGCCCGGTAAACTGGATAGCTTGCTCGAGCCCGGAAACCATGGCCGCATCCACTTCGTAGTAACGGTCGTTTCCGGCTTCGAGCACGAAGTCGTGCTTCCAACTCTCCTCGATCACGGTTCCCACTGCGACGTGGGACTTTGTCACCACTGGAAGCATGCTGAAAAGCAGTGCGAGGATCGCGGTGATGAGGGTCAGGGTCGTGATGTACTTTTTGAAAGTCATGGGGTAAAATGGGTGTTTGGAGTGATGCTACTTGGTAGGGAAAAGGGAGTCCCACTCGGCTTCGGAGAATCCCACTGTAGCGGTACCGTTGCCGATGACGAAGGGCCTTTTCACGAGATTTCCATTTTCCGCGAGGAGCGCGAGGCCCTCGGCTTCGGAGAGTTTTGGGAGCCGGTCTTTCATGTTCATGGCCTTGTAGTCCTGCCCGCTGGTGTTGAAGAGGCGGCGGAGTTCGCCGACGCGGCCGAGCATGGTTTTTAATTCCGCGAGCGTGGGAGGTTGCTCGCGAATGGGCACCACTTCGTGTGCGAGGCCGTGCGCATCGAGCCATTTTAAAGCCTTCCGGCAGGTGTCACAATTTTTGTAGGCGTAGATTCGCAGGGACATCGCCGCAGTGTGCGAAAGAATGTGGCATGCATTCAATCATCGCGTGAGTAGTGCTGGGGGGTTCGCGATTTACCGCAGATGGAGATCACCGGTTCATCTTAGCAAACATTGCGAATTTGGACGGTTATTCCACCCGTGCTCACACCGCGACGAAGTGAGGTCCTTCGACTCGTTCCTCGCTCAGGATGACTGTTTTAAAAAGGCGCTTCGCGCCACTGTGTCTTCGGATGATCGCCGCCGATCGAACGTCCCGGTTCATCTCCGCAAACAATCACGCCCCGTGTTATGGTTCTCAAGATGACAAGGGGGTAGGGGAGGGCAACCGCTGCTCCGCTCGACGATTACTTCTCTTAATTCGAGCGACGCTCGAATAACCCGGAATTGAAATGGACATGATTTAAGCAGGAATGCGGGGAGTTCTTTCAACGTGACTTTGCAGAGTGATCCGCAAAGCGAAGGCGGTGTCGCGCTTACGCTTGCCACCGCACTCCAAGGCGCACCTCGCCGGTCGGAGGCTTTTCTCTGTGTGGGGTTCAAGGCGTGAATCGAACCCTGTAGAAGCTTTGGCCAGGCAGTGGGGTGGAGTCGGTGAAGGTGCCGGTTGCGCCGGTGGGGGTGATGATGCCGATGGGTTGCCAGTTTGGTGTGGTGAGCGATGGGCTGCGCTGGATGGTGAATTCCACGCCTGCGACGGCGGGCCAGGTGAGTACGAAGCCGGTGCCTGCTGCCTTGCTGACTTCCACGTGAAAGGTCTGCCCGGGGTTGCGCGGATCGAGGCCAAGACGGAACTCGGTGACGTTCAGCGTGCCATCACCATCGGCGTCGCCCGTGCCGTCGGCGGCGTTCCAGTAGGCAAAGCCGTTGGCGATTTCCCACACGTCGCGCATTCCGTCGCCGTCGGTGTCGGGATTGGGTGTGCCGCTGGGACGCTCGCCGGTCAGCTCGAAATTGAAGCTGATGTCGCTGCTGTCGGCAGCCTGCTGGTGAATCTCCACGGCCAGCACATTCGTGCCTGACACCAGATCGGCTGGATTGAGTATTTTCGTGAGTTGGAGCGATTCATCGGTGCCGCTGATGCTGTTCATGGCGGTGGTGGTGGGTCCTGCTCCCGCCGCGAGATTGTCGCGCCAGATTTCCGTGCCGTTGAGATACACGGCGACGCCGTCGTCGCGAATCATGCGGGCGGAGAGTCCGGTGATTTGAGCGACATCGTTCACTGTGAAGGTGCGCCGGAACCACGTGGTGATATAGCGATTGCTCGAAGGCTCCACGTAACCCGGAGTCGGGTTGTCCTCTACTACGGTGGTTTCGTCGAAGTCGCCGTAGCCCAGCTCGGTGGCACCGGATTTCCATGCGCTGTCGTCGTAGGCGAGGAGCTTCCAGTTTGCGGGCGGGGCGACTCCGTCATCGCGATAGCGCCACGTCGCGCCCCATGGACTGGCGATGAAAGGCACGCTGCCCAGCCCGGCGATGAGCACGGGAATCGAGGTCGTGCCCGCGTAGGAGTTGTCGATGGCGCGCGCGGTGAGCAGGTGGTCGCCTGTGGCGAGATTGCTGACCGCGAGCGAGTAGGGAGCAATGGTGTCCTGCCCGAGCTTGGTGGCACCATCGTAAAATTCGACCACTGCGATCTGGCCATCGAGATCGGTGGCATTGACGGTGATGGTGATCGCGCCGGGGGGCGTGAAGGTGGCGAGATGCGCGGGCGAGGTGATGGCGACGCTGGGTGCGAGGTTGGTGCCATTGGGTGTGCCGAGCGTGAGGCCCTGGCCCTGCCAGTTTGTCGGCTCCAGTGCGAGCGTGGTGCTGCTAATGCGCTGCATCGACGGGCCGCTGCCATCGGCGGTGACAGGCCACGGTGCCTTGTCGTTGTAGCGCAGGCTTTCGAGCGCAACAAAATTTCCGGCCGTGAGGCTCGGGCGCTCGATGGACAGGCGTTCGCCGCTATTGTCCAAAGAACCCACGGCAGGGCCGAGGATGGGCACTCCGACAGGAATGCCGTGGCGCGTGCGAAATGCTGAAGGTGTATCTGCCACCACGAGGAGAAAACCTCCGGCGGCGATCGTGGTGCCTGCCGGAAACGTGTAGCCAAAGCCTTCGAGCCGCCAGCCATCCAAGGAAACGGAAGCACTGCTGATGTTGCGGAGTTCCACTGCCTCGAACAAACCCACCGGGGGATGATACCAAATCTCGTTGATGATGACCGGGCCGATTTGCGGCGTGGCGGCGACCACACCTGGCGAGGGAGTGATGAGTGGTACCAGCGTTTCCTCACCGGTGGAATCGACCACCCGGCCCAGCGCGAACGCAGAGTCGGTGGCACCAAATTTCCAGCCGTGGCTGTAACCGGTGAGCACGTCGCCGCCAGACCGTGCGAAGACAAATGCGGAGCCGCCAAGAGCGTTCAGCGAGAAGCCCAGCGAGGATGCGGAAAACTGGACCGCTCCATTTGCCGGGATGCTGGTGCCGCCCGCGATCACCGCCTTGGTGGGAACGAGCAAATCGTCCGTGAGGCCCCATCCGCCAATGTCCACCGCGGTCGCGCCGGTGTTGTGAAGCTCGATGAAGCCGATGGCTCCTGCGAGTACCTCGCTGATGACCACTGAGGGATGCGCGGGTATTGGGTCCGGCGAGCCGGGCGAGCCGTGGAGTGTGGTGCTTGCGCGCCAGCGGCGGCCTTCCTCGGGCGCGGTGAATGTGGCTGGCGCGAGATTGATGATGGAGTAGCCGAGCCCGCTCGCGGTGGCGGGCCAGGGCGGCGCGTTGTTGTAGGTGAGGCGGAAAATGGGGCCGCCACCCGGTGCCGAGAGGGTGATGGCCTCCCCACTGTTATCGAGCTTTCCGCTGAAGCTGAGCGCCACCGGC
>JAYUWZ010001289.1:0-5018 GCA_043753265.1 Verrucomicrobiaceae bacterium | reverse complement strand
CCCGGGGGGCAACTGTAGCCTCGCTCTCGCCATTGATCCATTCGAGACCCAGCAGGGCGCTTTCGGAACAGAGCCGGCCGGAGACCGGAACCACCTGGCCAGGTTCGACAAAAAAGTGTTCGAGCAGGGCGATTCGTTCCACTGGCACCTTTTCTCCGGAGGCAAGGCGGACGGACGGCAGTTCACCTCGAGCGGCCAGCAGTTGACGACGGTTGCGCTCCACCGCCTTTTGCTGGAGCCAGCGTCCGCCCAGCAGGAGAAAGGTGAACGTAGAAACAAAATCGAAATACACGAAGGCTTCCGCGCCCCGCATCCATGCAAATACCGAGCCAAGGTAGGCTGCGGCGAGGCCGAGTGAGATCGGCAAGTCCACGTGGAGGATGCCCTGGCGAGCGCTCTTCCACGAGCGGATGAAAAAGTAGCTGCCCCCGATGAGAATGCTGAGGGTACCCAGGATGAAATTGAGGCGGCCGAAGAGTGTGGCGAAAGGAAAGCTCGCCTCCATGCCAAGGTAATGGGGCAGTGTGAACAGCATCGTGTTCATCGCCAGTGCGGCGCAAAGACCGAGGCGAATGATCAGCGAACGATCGGTCTTCAGGGGTTCCTTTCCCAACGGACCGAGCAAATACCCGAACGATTGCAACTCGCGGGCAAAAGCCAACGGGTCGAACACCTCCTGCTGCCAGCGCATTTCGAGGCGTCCCAGGCAAGGGTCGACGTGAATGGAAAGCGCGCCCTCGTGGCGAGCAAAAAGTCTTTCCACGAGCCAGGCACAGCCGATGCAGGAGAGGCCTTGGATATCGAGCGTCAGCGAGCCATTTGCCGAGTCCGCCAGCTCCTGCAGCCATGTGTAATCGCGCTTTTGGAAAACCGTGGAGGGTGCGGGTGGCACGCAGCCTTCCTGCATGTCATAGAATTGCCCGAGTCCCTGGCTGGCGATTAGCCCGTGCACGAACTCGCACCCTGCACAGCAGAAGTCCGGACGATGCGAAGCAAATCGGAACGGGGTGCCGCAGTGAATACAGACACGTTTTTCAGTGGCAACATTCATGGAGTGGAAGTGCGGCCCGCCAGACGAGCACGGCGGCGGCGGCAAGAGCGATGGTGCGCTGGGTCCAGCGGACCACGCCCGGGGAGAACTGCCGCTGGAGCCGCTGGGTTTGGGCCAGGAGGATGAACGGTAGCGGAATCGTACCGAGCGCAAAGGCCGCAAGGTGCAGTGCGCCGATGTACCAACTGCTGGTCAGTGCCGCGATCCCGAACATCAACCACAGAGGCCCGCAGGGCAGCAATGGCGAGAGCCATCCCAGCGAACGATGCAGCCGGGCGCGAAAGGCCAGCCGGGCGACAAAGCGTGGCTGAGGCAAACGCTTCTCCAAACCGAAAGCGAGAATGACCAAAACGGCAGCGAAGAACCAGGGTACCAAGCGCGCAACGTCGCCTTGGAGAAAGGCCGCGAGCCCCTGCCCAACGGCTCCGCACAGCGCACCCGCAAGCGTGTAGGAGAGCAGTCGCGTAAGGTGGTACTCCCATGGCCGAACGCGGAGCGCGCAAGCCAGTGGGCCGCACATGGCAGTGCAATGAAGGCTCGTGGCGAGCCCGGCAACAAATGCCGCAAGGGGCGTGGTGATGTTAGTGTCCACGGGCGACCGGCACCTCCTTTTCCCTGTGCCGAACGGCAACGGTTACCATCACGAGGATACCCGTGATGAACATGAGGTTCGCGATAATCAGCCAAATCCAGGGACGTTGTTTCATGGTGTAATAGGGCCTAAAAAGACGCCCGTTTTTTCGATTGCGGTGCCTTCGCTGGGTGTCAGGCGAAAGCGCAGCGGTAGTTCACCGTGCAGGTCGGCACGGGGCACGGTGATGACAACCGTGCGCACTTCTTCTCCCAATGGCCCGACCTGGATGCCATTTTCGGCACCGGTAACATGAAGAGTCGCCGGCCCTCCCATTACCTCGAATTGGTAAGTCATCGGAGTGTTTCGCTTGTTCAGCACACGAACGATAAATTGGTTCCGGACCACGCCCCCCTCGACCACATATGGGATGCCCGTGACGCGAGTGAGGCTCAGGGTCGTGGCGCGAAGTGTGGAGGTGGCGATGGTGAGGGCAGCCGCACCCAGCAAGGCCAGGCCGGTGTAGAGCAGGATGCGAGGACGCAGCCAGCGCGTGGGTTTGCCTGCGAAGCCACGCTTCGAGTCATATCGGATGAGGCCGCGCGGGCGCTCCAGTTTGGTCATGATGGCGTCGCATGCATCGATGCACGCTGCGCACCCGATGCACTCCAGTTGCAGGCCCTGGCGAATATCGATGCCCGTCGGGCAAACCTGCACACACCGGGTGCAATCGATGCAGTCGCCTGCCGCTTTGGCTCCTTTTTTTGCCCTAGGTTCGCCCCGTTTCGAGTCGTAACCGACAATCAAGGAATCCTCATCGATCAGCGCTGATTGCAAGCGGCCGTAAGGGCACAGCACGATGCAGAATTGCTCCCGAAACCAGGCAAGGTTGAACCAGAGTGCCGCAGCGAGCAGCGATACAAAAACGAAGGCCACCCAGTTCTCACTGGGAGCGTGGGTGACCATCGCGTAGACCCGTGGCAGGGAGACAAAATACGAGAGCAGCACATGCGCGAGGAGCAGCGCAAAAGAGAGGTAGAGCGCATGCTTGGTGAGTCGGCGGAACGTCTTCTGGTAAGTCCATGGGGCTCCATCCAGACGCCGCCGAGCGAGTGCGTCGCCCTCGCACCAGCGTTCGATGCGGCGGGCAAAGTCCAGGATCACCGTCTGCGGACAGGCCCAACCACACCAGACCCGCCCCAAAAGCGCCGTGACATAAAAGAGGCAAAAGCCCACGCCACTGAGGACGAAGAATGCGAGCCACACATCCTGCCCGACAAAGGTCAGCCCGAAGTAATGAAACTGGCGGTGCTCCACATCCAGAAAGAGCGCCGGGTTTCCATTGATGCGAATCCACGGAAGCGCGACATAGATTGCAGTCAGCAGCACCGCCAGAATCGCGCGGCTTCGTGTGAACCGGCCGTGGGCCGTCGCTGTGTGGATGAATCGGCGCGAGCCATCCTCATTAATGGTGGCGACGGAATCGAGTGAAGGACGAGTGGGCAATTGAATCATTGGGCTGGTGCAGGCACACCCGGCGGCGTCCACCCCGGGACGGCGACGATGGGTTCACCCGGCTTGTGAAAGGAGAAGATGTAGGCGACGACTTCCTGCGTCTTTTGTTTGCCGAGCATTGCGCCCCAGGCAGGCATTCCTTTGGCCGCTACCCCCTCCTGAATAATGCGCACCGCATCGAGAGGCAGGCCGCCATGAATCCACTGATTGTCGACCAGATTTGGGCCAATCAATCCGGTGAGGTCGGGCTTGTGACAGGCCGCGCACATCGTGTCGAACGTGACCTTTCCAGCGGAGACCGCTTGTGGGTCCTGGGACATTTTCCAGAGGGCTGCATCGTCCACGAGTCCTGTGCCTTGTGCGGCGCGGGCAGTGTTCGCTGCCATCTCCTGCTCGAATGAGGCCACGGGGTTCGTTCCCACCTGATAGGTATGGTAGTAACCCCAATAAATGACGGCATAAACAATCGCACCGTAGAGTGTGAGCAGCCACCACCGGGGCAGCCGCTTGTCATACTCCTGAATGCCGTCAAAAGAATGAGGGCGGAGTGATTCGTCTGAATCGGGCGGAGTGGGATGAGAAGAATCAGGCGTGGTCATCGGGTTCGAGTGGCAGTTTTTCCAGGCGCGCGATCGTGTCGCGGGACATGCGCCGGACGCGGATGAAGTGAATGATGAAGACTGCGAAGAAGAGCGTGATGCTCAGAATGCTGAGCGCTCGCTGCCAGTCTTCCACGAGGATGCGGCGAAACATAATATACTATTGGTGATTGGGCGCAGCCGGGGCTGCAGGTTCGACTTTCTCGGACTTCCCGAGCTTTTGGAGATAAGCGATGAGTGACACGATTTCGCGGTCCGCGGGGACTTCGGCACCCGCGCTTTTGAGATCCGTCGCGATGGCGGTTGACTGCTCCTGGACGTTTTTCAAGATGTCCGCCTCGGTCATGACGGGGTATGGGACGCCGAGCCGGCGTTGCACCGCAAGTTTTGCTGGCAGGGCGAGCACATCGGTCTTGTCCGTGAACAACCACGGATACAGCGGCATGGTGGAGCCTGGGCTGATCTGCCGGGGATCCCGCATGTGGAAGTAATGCCACGAGTTGGGATACTTGCCGCCCTCGCGCGCCAGATCAGGTCCGGTGCGCTTGGAGCCCCATTGGTAGGGGTAATCGTAGATGGACTCGCCAATCTTCGAATACTCGCCGTAGCGGAGCACGTCGCCCACCAGGGTGCGGATTTGCTGTGAGTGGCAGTTGTAGCAGCCTTCGCGGATGTAGGTGTCGCGACCCGCGAGTTCCAAAGGAGTGTAGGGAATTTGACGCACACCCTCAATGCTGCTGCCGGTGTTGACCATCACCGTGGGAATGATTTGCACGAGTCCCCCGATGAATACGGCGATCGCCGTCAACGCCGTGAAAGGCAGGGCATTCGCGAGAAGCTTTTCATACCAGCGGCTCCATCCGTCCTTGGAGAATTCGATGTTCATGCTCATCAAGGCGGCCACCACAATGAGACCGAAAATGCATGCGGCGCCGGCGCGGGCGGGAAGCGCGGCCCAACCCGTGGCAAAGATAAGCAGCAAGGTGGTGTAGACCACCGGGGCATTGAAGAAGCCGGCCCGCAAAGGCATTTGTGGTTCTTTCACTGCCACAAAAACCTCCGTGCTGCCATTCACGGTCTCCGCGCCACGCGCAGTCTTCCAGATGTTCCATGCGAGGATGAAGAACCCCACGAGATACATGAGCCCACCCAGAGCGCGCACGTGCATCAGGATTTTGGTCGAGGTCACGGCATCGAGGAAATTGGGATACGCTAGCACCGTTCCACCTTCCTTCGTGCCTCCCAGCATCAGGCCCTGGGTTATGCCCGATACATACATGGA
>JAYUWZ010001288.1:0-2282 GCA_043753265.1 Verrucomicrobiaceae bacterium | reverse complement strand
TCCCCCACTCCGTACGCCCCAAATACCTTCAGTTTCCATCAGGGAACAATTCACCTTCAGCGCTCAACGGAAGTGGTCTTAACGATTGTCAGCCGTTTCGCTGGGCGCGGGGTGTGCACACTCTGCGCACCATTGCTGACCCTTTACAGTGAAAAGAGCTGCCACACCAAAAGGAGCACAGCGACGGTGACAACGATTGCTAAATCGAGACGAAGCCATGGGGTGCCTTTCGTGGTCTTCCGGAGGGCATTCAGTATTTTCATGCCTGTGTTTCGTTGTACGGGTCAGCAACGGCTGGGTGAGTTCATTCACAGCCTTGGAGAGTGCGCTCCTTGACTCCTTTGACCTTCTTGGTTTTGTGGGGTGACCGTCGCCGAAATTAAGGCTTCGGCTAGTGGGGCGAGAGCAGTTCCTGGATGGCTTGAATGATGACCTGGGCTTTGCAAGGTTTGTCGATGATGTGGGTGACCCCACATTTTTTGACCTCGTCGACGGCGCCCTTCGAGGCCATGCCGGTGGTGATGATGATTTTTGCCTCCGGATCGAGTTTCTTGAGTTCGCGGACAAAGACAGGCCCATCCATTCCCGGCATTGCCATGTCGGTGATCACAATTTTGATTTCACCGCGATGCTCCTGGAAAATGCGCAGCCCTTCCGCTCCGTTACTGGCGCAGAGGGCGCGGTAGCCAAAGCATACGAGCACTTGTTTCATGGCAGAGCGGATGGCGGCCTCGTCGTCGACGACGAGGATTAACTCGCCCGTACCGTGGGCCAAGGCGGCGCGAGCAGGGGACTCGGCGGGCTTGGCAGGCTCGGCGGGCTTGGCGGGCTCGGGCTTGCCCTGGCTTCGGCTGGCGCTGACGGGAAGAAACACCCGGAAGGTAGTTCCCTCGCCCGGCTTGGATTGTAGGGTGAGGAAGCCGTGATGGCTCCGAACGATACTGAGGACCGTGGAAAGTCCCAAGCCAGTGCCCTGACCCGGTTCCTTTGTCGTCAGGAAGGGGTCGAAGACCTTGTCTTGCAACTCCAGAGGGATTCCCGTGCCGGTATCCGCCAGCGTGTAGACGACATAAGGCCCCGGTTTGGCATTCGGATGACTGGCCGCATACGCTGCGTCGATTTCGGTATACTCCACGGACAGCGCGAGTGTGCCTCCCGCAGGCATGGCGTCGCGGGAATTGACGCAAAGATTCAGGAGGACCTGATGCAGCTGGGTGGAATCGCCGAGCAACGTCCACTGTTCTGAGTCATCGCAGCGCAGGTGAACGCGAATCGTCTTTGGGAACGTATTCTCGACGATGCGTGCGACCTCGTGCAGGAGAGCGGCAGGCTGGACGGGCTGGCGTTCGCCGGCTTCTCCACGCGCAAACAACAACAGTTGCCGAATGAGCGACGTCGCCTGCTGTGCGGTGGCTCCCATTGTTTCGAGGGCGCTCCGGCTGTCTGCATCCGTGACCCGGGACGCCAGCATATCGATGGAGAGTGACATCGGCTGGAGGACATTGTTGAGGTCGTGAGCGATTCCGCCCGCCAGGGTGCCAATGCTTTCCATCCGCTGGATGCGCAGGAAATGCGTTTCCAGGCGTTTCTTGTCGGTAATGTCCGTGTTGATCACCAGGATGGCTTTGGGTTGCCCGGCGTCATCCCGGACGAGAGTCCAACGGCTTTCGACGATGAGTTCCTGCCCCGACTCGTTGGATTGCGCCAACTCGCCGGTCCAATCGCCTTTCTCCAGGGTGATTCGCCTGGCCTCGGCGATCTTTTCTCCCTCGCAATGAATTCGGACGGGAACCGGATGGTCGATGGCCTCGTGGATGGGCAGGCCGTAGAGCCGCTCGGCACTGCGGTTCCAATACAGCACGCGGTCGTCCAGGCTATGCACAAAGATGGCGTCCCGCGCCTTGTCCAGAAAAGCCGCCTGCTCGCGCACCCGCTCTTCCACCTTCCGCCGCGTGGCGATTTCGGCGCGGAGTTGATCGTTGGCTTCACAAAGTTCCTGCGTGCGCGCGGCGACCATCCGTTCCAATTCCTCGGCGTTGCGCCGGGCGGATTGCAACAAGGTCCACTTTTCCGTGAGGGCATGCGCGAGTTGCAGCACTTCGATGGCGTCGAACGGCTTCTTCAAAATGAGCACCCGGTCCGGGCGGGCGATATTTTCCATCATCTCCTCCCAGGATTTGTCGGAATAGGCGGTGCAGATAACGATCTGGAGGTCGGGATCTTCCTGCCACAATCTCGTGGCAGTCTCGAGGCCATCCCAGCCGGGCGGCATGCGGACATCG
>JAYUWZ010001287.1:0-2283 GCA_043753265.1 Verrucomicrobiaceae bacterium | reverse complement strand
GCGTCAGGTGATCTCCGAAGCTGAAGCGCGCAGCCGCAGTAATTGTTCGGAAGCCTCCCACCCGTCGCCTGCGCATTGGGCGTTCAGCGTTGGATGTTGGACGTTGAGCGTTTGCCTTTGCCTTACGCTGCGACCGGTGCCGGGGCAGGCGCGGGAATCTCCGGCCACACCACGCGGGCGGTCCAGTCGCCGAAGCGCTCGGCACCGATGCGAGTCGCCTTGAAGCGCTCGAAGAGTGGCTTGAGCTCGGTGATGATGTCGGCGTCCTTCACGACCTCGCGATAGATCTTGTTGATACGCGTGCACGCTTCGTTGCCGCCGAGCCAGAGCTGGTAGCGGCCGGGGGCTTTGCCCACGAAACCGATTTCCGCCATGTAGGGGCGGGCGCAACCATTCGGGCAGCCGGTCATGCGGATCACGATCTCTTCATCGGCGAGGCCGGTTTCCGTCAGCGCGGTTTCGATACGATCGAGCAGGCTCGGCAGGTAGCGCTCGCTCTCGGCGAGCGAGAGGCCGCAGGTGGGCAGTGCCGGGCAGGCCATGCTGGCGCGGCGGAGAATGGACGCCTGGTTTTCCACAGGCACCCCATGCTCGGCGAGAATGCGGTTCACCTCATCGCGCTTTCCGGCGTCGATGTTGCAGAGCAGGATATTTTGCGAGGGCGTGAGCCGATATTCAGGGCCTACCTGTTCCGCGATGACGCGGAGGGCCGTCTTGAGGCGCAGATCTCCGTCATCCTTGATGCGGCCGGTGAGCACGAAGAGGCCTAGGAACCAGCGTCCGTCGGATTGCTGATGCCAGCCGAAGGGGTCGCGCTGGCTGGTGAATTCGAAAGGCTTTGCTTCCGCCAGTTTGTAGCCGAGACGGGCTTCCAGTTCCTGGCGGAACCAGACGGGGCCGCGCTCCTCGAGCACGTACTTGAGACGTGCGTGTTTGCGATCGGTGCGGTCGCCGAAATCACGGTGCACCGTGAGCACCGCGCGGGAGGCATCGACGAGCTGGTCGGGTGTCACAAAGCCGATGACGTCCGCCATGCGGGGATACGTCATGTTATTGCCGTGGCTGCGACCGAGACCGCCGCCTGCGGTGAGATTGTAGCCCAGAAGTTCACCCTTGGAATCCGCGATGGCGATGTAGCCGAGGCAGTTGGTGAAAAGATCCACATCATTCACCGGCGCAATGGCGAAGGCGATTTTGAATTTACGGGGCAGGTAGGTCGCGCCGTAAAGCGGGTCGACGAAATTCTTGTTCTCCGGATCTTCGAGATTGAGTTGCACGCCTTCCACCCAGATGGAGTGGTAGGCCTTCGTCTTGGGCAGCAGGGCCTCGCTGACGCGGCGTGCATCGTCGTCCATGCGTGCGGTGAGCGAATTGATGGCGGGAGCCGATGGGGCCATCACATTCCGGTTCACGTCGCCGCAGGCGGCGAGGGTATCCATCATGGCTTGGTTGATGGTCTTCATCAACGGGCCGAGGCCCCTCATGACCACGCCGTGGAACTGGAAGCTTTGGCGCGAGGTGATGCGCAGGGTGTTGTTACCGTATTCCGTGGCCAGGCGATCGTAGGTGAGATAGCCGGCGGGCGAGAGTACGCCACCGGGGATGCGCCCGCGGATCATGAACATGAACTTCTTGCCGGTCTTGCGCAGATCGCGGTCATCCTGCTGGTAAATCCCGTGAAATTTCAGGAACTGCTGGTCGTCATCACTAAAGCGGTCATTGGCCGGGTCCGCCATGGTGGCCGCGAGGTTGCCCGCCAGGGTGGGGATGGCGGTTTTGATGACCTCGTTGTGTGTGGGCTTCTTGACTGCTGGTGCAGCGGCTTCTGTGCTCATGATTCGTAAATGGAGTATGCTGTGGCGAAATTGAAAGACGGGACGGGTAAAATTCGCATCTTAAAGCCGATCCACGACTCTGTTACAATGGCGAAGCTTGGGGAGAAGGCAAGGGGAAATATCCAAATTGTCTATGGGTTGGGTAGACAATTACGGGGAGTATATCAGTCCTTCTTTTGTGTGTTTTCTGTAAGTGTTTGTTATGAAAACACTTACGGAAATCGTATCGAAAGAGCATAGCCGAGTGCGTCATACAGTTCGCCCGAATATTTTTGATGAACTGTTGCGCCATCTCCTCACAAACGCTTTTGTTTGCCTCCCCCAATGCTTTTGGATTCGGACGGGATGTTTGCCTCACTTCGTTCGCCCTTCGGGCAGATGGTAACGAACGAGGAAATACGCCAGAGGCGTATGCCTGCGGCAGGCTTTCTCGCTCCGCTCGAATCAG
>JAYUWZ010001286.1:0-5025 GCA_043753265.1 Verrucomicrobiaceae bacterium | reverse complement strand
ATATTTGCGCAACCACACTTCGAGAATCCGCCGCCGAGCTTGTGCGCTACGCGTGGGGAGATTTTCAGGCTGCTTTTGAACTCTCTTCACTAGCCCATGCTTCAGCGAAGTGCCTTCCATTTGATGAAGGTTTCGGAAAAGTGACCGCCGTCATCGAAAACCTGAAAGGCACAGAGAAGATGGGCGCCGTGCTGGTTCTTTCCCACTTTCACTCCCCAGTAGTACTGGATTGGATCGAGGCGAATGTAGTTCAGCCGATTACCGAGATATGGGGTTATCTGGCAGCCGCGTCCGAATTGGATTGGCCACGCGTCGAGAAATGGCTGGAAAAGGGTCGCCCTCTTAGTTTGGTGGCAATCGACGCTCTGGCTGCAATCGTCCGTCCACGCAGCCCCTTACTTCGATCTTATGCGCCACGATTGCTAAAGGCTCCTGCTCCCGAACGATTCACTCAGGTATTGTCGGATTATAAAGCAAAGGATCCAGTGCCGCGCGTACAGGATCGGATAGGTGGACTATTGTCCTTTGCAGACGTTCTCACTTCACTCAGACAGTGACCGCAGTCGAGCGACAGGGATGTTCCCGGGACCAGTAAGGCGATGGCTGTATTCACCGATTCCCGTTCGGACCATAAATCCGTGCCTCACGAATTTCCGTGATCCAGCCCCCCGATCCATGGCATAGTTCCATCCATGGAAACGGAGGAAAGGTTCACGGGAGCAGGTACGAGCAACAATCACTCGCAAGGGGTCCGATCCGTAGTCTCCAATGCCCCCATTCACGACTTTGCGCAAAATGCGCAAAAACCCCTGCCCCGGCCTCGCCAAATTCCCCGTGTGCGCCCATCGCATCTATTGCACATAATCCGAACGCCCCTTGCAGATAGCTCCGCCACAGCACCTTCCGTCTCAGGATTTATTGCGACATCCATCGCCGATAATCCCCTTCCTCCACGCATACCCGTTCTCTCGCGGCATGCGCAACAACTGCAACAACCCCACGATACCGCGCAAAAAAGGCCACCCCTCCTGCCCTCACCCCCTGTTACCGATTCCCTCCCTCGTCTGCTTGAACGCCACTCCGCAACCCGATAAAGAAATATTCGCCATGCGTAAGTTCCATCCTTCCAGCCACCGCCGCTCCTTTGCACCCCTTTTCATTGAACCGCTAGAGGCCCGCATCGCCCCGGCCATCATCGTGGCGCGCACGGGTATCTCCCCAAACTTCTTCGCCACCTTCACCGACGACGGCTTGGGCGATAGTGAAAACAGCCTCGTCATCCGTTTTAATGCCGCACAGGTGCTGGAATTCAGCGCGGATGGTGCAGCGTTCACTACCAATCTTGGCGGCGGCAATACGGTTACATTCGCGACTCTCGCCGGTATCCAGGTTGAGTTGGGCGGCGACGCGGATGACCAACTCGAAATAGGGATGGGCAACCTCGCGCTCGGGGTCAGCACGTTGCCTGCGGGGAACGGATTCGCCACCCAAGTCACACTGGACGATAGCGCCACAACCGAGGAGGTCATCGTACTGGCAAGCGGCATTGGCAAACTGCGGCTCACCAGTGTGGGAGGCGACGATACATTGACCATCAGCTCCGGTCAGGGCGACAGCGTGAGCCGGCTCGATAACAGTCTCAGCGCCTCCATCGACCGCTTCGTTTCCACTGACTACATCCCCACCTTTGAATTCGGCTCATTCCAGTCATTTCGATACACGGTCACCGGTAGCGGCACGAACAGGATTACCGTGGCCCCGCTGAACCTGGCCTCCCTTCAGATCAGCATTGCATTGTCCACCGACGACATCCTCACCGTCGAGGGCAATGGCGCCACCAATGACGCCTTTGCCATTTCCCGCCCCGCGGCAGGAGTGACCCGCATCGCAGGCGTCGGCGCCACGCTCGACATGGTGAATCTGGGAGGCGGCCCTTCGCTGGAGATTTTCGGCCTCGGCGGGGACGACTCCCTCAGCCTGAATGTCGCGCCCGAGCTCTTTTCAAATCCCATCGTGTTCAATGGTGGCACGGGCAACGATTCACTCACCGTTTCCGGCACGCCTCCGGTCACCGTGGACGAATCCATATACCTTCCAGGCCACACTCCGGGCAGTGCCACCCTCCGCTATGAGAGCGCCGCAAACGCCGTGCTGCTCGATCTCGCATTGCACGATTTGGAATCCGTTCTCGACTCCGCCACCGCCTCCAAATTGACGGTGTTTGGCACCGAGGCCGTCGACGCAATCACTTACGAGGCATCGTCCGTGGTGAATGCCGCACGGGTGACGATTGGGGGCGTGCCCATCCTGGATTTTTCCAACAAAACAACGCTCTCCCTCAACGGCCTCGGCGGCAATGACGCCATCGACCTTTTCCTCCCCTCAACCACTCCCACCGGACTCACAGGAATCTCCATCAACAACGTGGATTTCATGGCGGAGGATACCCTCGTCATTCGTGGCACCTTCAGCAACGAGACGATTTCATACAGCCCCTTCAGCGCGACCTCCGGCAATGTCAATGTGGGCGCGTTTCCACTCATCAGCATTGCGGCGGTTAGCGACCTCACCTTGCAAGGCGGGGGTGGCTCGTCCGATGTGCTTCAAATCGTGGGCACCGGCGCGAGCGAGTTCATCTTCCATACACCTCTCGGAGTGAATGAGGGCCGCCTGCAGGTGGGCACCCTTCTGGCTGCGCGCTATACCCTGCTCCGGGGTTCCATCACCGTGGACGGCGCGGGCGGCAGCGTAGACACCCTGGTGGTCAATGGCCGGGATAACGACGACAGTTTTGTGGTTCTGGCGACCTCGGGCACCGTGGCGGGCGGGGATCAGCTTCCGATTACTCCCTTAAACCTTGAGCGCGTGCAGATGAATGGCTTGGGCGGTAAGGACAGCTTTTTCGTGAACCGCCCGACTCCCTACGAACGCCTGACGGCAAACGGCGGGGGCGATGGGGACTCTTTTGGCACCAATGGGATCACCGGCATTGCGGATACCGCAAGCCTGGCAATGGGTAACGATCCTGGTAATGGTTTGCTCACGCTCAGTGCGGTCAACTTCGATTACACCGGCATGGGCTCAGTGCAGTTTTTTGGAAACAACGACGCAGGGGACGCAATCACGATTCAAGGCACGTTCGGGGGCGACCTGTGGCGGGTCGGGCAGCATATCGCCGGTCGCGATGAGGGAGCCATCGATGGCCGGGAGGTCGTGAGCTTCAATGGCGTCACCGCGGTGACTTTGAACAGCGGCTCGGGAGTCGATACCTACGAGGTGAGACTGAGTGAACTCAGTTCCCCTTACACCATTCAGGCGTCCTCCATTCTCGATGTGGTCAAACTGCTCGGCACCCCCGGTGGTGATTCGATCACCGCCACTGCGACATCGATCACGATGGCCAATGCCACGCTGAACTTTAGCGGGGTATCCACCGCACTGGTGGAGATCGAAGGCCGGGGCGGCGTGGATCTGATCCTCGTGAATGCGTTCACCGCGCGGCCAGTGCGCATCGATGGCGGCGAGGGCAACGACTTCATACTCGGCACCGCCCAGAACGACGTCATTTTCGGGGGCCCGGGAAACGACACGATTATCCCCGGCCCCGGTGGGGACACGGTTTCCGCCGGTTCGGGAGACGACGTGCTCGTATGGAACGTCGATAGCAGTGCTGACAACTTCGACGGCGGCGAAGGAATCGACCAATTGCTTTTCAACGGAAATGCCGGCTCGGATAACTTCTTCGTGCTCACGACTGGCGCCCAGTTGCAAATCGGGCATTCCTCCGCGTCCTTTTCCTCCTTCTCGGTCACATCCTCGGTGGAGCAGCTCGCCATCGATGCAGGCGGCGGCCTGAACACGATTGCCGTCAGTGACCTGACGGTGACCGACCTCCGCCTGCTCACGCTCAGTGGCACAGGCACCGATCAAATCACCATTCAAGGCCGCAACGCCGATGACAACCTGACTGTTTCCGCCTCCGGCCCGAATGTCTCGGTGCTCGGGCTGCGCTACGACATCGTGCTCCAGAATGCGGAATTCGCGAGCGACAGCCTTGTAATCAACGGCAACGACGGGAACGACCGCATCACCATCAGCCCCGCCGCTGCCGCGCTGCTCCCCATCACCGCCAATCTCGGACCGGGCCAGGCCAGCCAAGCGCCCCTCTTTGCGACCGGCCAGGCTTTCGCCTCCCCGGCAAATTACGATCTCGGCAAAGGTCCCACCGCCCTCGCCACCGCCGACCTGAATAGCGACGGACTGCCAGACATTGTCACCGTGAACTCCAAGAGCAAATCGCTCACCGTGCTCCTTGGCACGCCGGGCGGCAGCTTCGAGGTCTTCACCAGCTTCCCCAGCGGGGGCACCCTGCCAAAGGGAATAGCCCTGGGCGATTTCAATGGCGACACAATGATCGACATCGCCGTGACCAATAACGGATCGAAGAATATCGGGATCATGGCGGGCAATGGCGACGGCACATTTGGCTCCCCCACGCTGATCAATGTCGGCCCCAAGCCCGGCGCACTCCAGGCGGCGGATCTGGATGGCGATAACATTCCCGATCTCGTGACCCTCAGCGGCAACAATCTCGCCACCCTCAAGGGCAATGGCGACGGTACATTCGCCGCCGCGGTGCTCCGCCCCACCGGTGGCCTCGTTCCCGTTGCCCTGGCCATTGCGGATTTCAACGGCGACGCAATTGCCGACATTGTCACCGCCAACTCCGCCAGCGCCAACATCAGCTATTTCGGGGGCACCGGTTCGGGGAACTTCGCCGCCGTCGCCCGCTTCGGCTCCGGTCTGAAACCCTCATCCCTCACCGTCGGCGATTTCAATCTCGATGGCCGACCTGATCTGGCCGTCTCCCACTCCATCAGCCGTTTCGTTTCCATCTTCCAGGGCCGCGGCGACCTTGCAGGCGCGCAGTTCGCCCCGCGCATCCGCCTCGTCACACCCGGAGTCCACGCCCCCTCCGCCATCACCACCGCCGATCTGGATGGCGATGGCCGCCTCGACCTCGCC
>JAYUWZ010001285.1:0-2285 GCA_043753265.1 Verrucomicrobiaceae bacterium | reverse complement strand
AAAGGCCCGGTTCCATAGCAGCCTGGGGCAAGCGAGCCGAAGGCCCTGAGCTTGTCGAAGGGGCACGAGCGCCGCCCCAGGTAATCTACAAATGAGACCCATGCCCTGTAGGGGCCAATACCTGTCCTTCTTGGCGAAGCGAGAGGCGCTTCCCCTACTTTCCCTCACCTGCAAAGCGAAACGCCTCACCACCCAGAATCGATGCGCTGGTAGTCGTGGGGCACCAGTGCTTTTCCACGTGCTCGACCATGAGCCGGGTTCCCTCGAAGTGGGAGACCTGCGGGCGCATGGCGGGATTGTACATCGTGTCGGTGAGGTCGCGGAGCAGCACGACTTCGAGGTCCTGGGCGACGAGCTGACGGATGCCGAAGGGGCGGCCAAGCACGCACATATTGAGATGCACGCCGCAGATGAGCACATGCTCGATGCCGCGCTGGCGCAGGAGATAATAGGCCTCGGCGCTCTCGGTGATGGCGTCGCCCTCCGCAATCGTGATGGCTGCGTGCTGGCGCGTCCAGGGATACGGGTCGCCTTTTTTCCAGGTGGTCGCGCAATCGCAGCCGCCGTCGGAATCGTCGATGGGGAGCGGGGGCTCCTTGGTGGGGTCGATCTTGCACCAGCGCTGCAAAGCGACCTTGGGCTCAGCCTTGGGGGCCGATTGCGCGAGTTTGCGCTGCGGGGTGCCTTCGTAAAACTTCATCGTGTCGCTCGGGCAATGGATGATGAGCGCACCCTTCGCGCGAAGAGCCTTGGCCAGGGCATCCACGCGAGGAGCCATCTCCCCCACCCTCGATGCTGCATTCGGGCACGTGTGCGAATCCCACATATCGCAAATGATCAGCGCAGTCTTCGCCGGGTCCCAGGCCTTTGTCTTGTCCTGCACCTGCCACGTGCCTTTCGGCTCCTCCGCACGCTTGCGCAAAGCAAGCTGCACAGGCTCCGCGGCGAATGCAGAGGTGGCAAACGCGACGAGGGCCAGGAGGAGGAGGCGTGGGTTCATACGCGCGGGTATAACGTCGAACGCCCGGCATTCAACCCTCGGCAT
Organism: Verrucomicrobiaceae bacterium; assembly: GCA_043753265.1. Classification (GTDB taxonomy): domain Bacteria; phylum Verrucomicrobiota; class Verrucomicrobiia; order Chthoniobacterales; family Chthoniobacteraceae; genus SXWH01. Next base: position 1,240 of record JAYUWZ010001285.1, on the reverse strand, counting down.
CACTTTACACCGGCCCCGGAAATCTGCCGGCCGAATCAAACACGCCCTTCACCCGCTCCTCAATCGGAGTTACTGCGAAGGAACCCATCCGCACCGGCCCCTCGCCACGCAGCACGAGAGCACCAAGCCCAAGACTAGTGAGCGCGGAATCCAACCCTGCTGCTCCGCCATCTGCCAGCGACACCCAGGCCACATCCCCGCCCGCGCTGATGCGGCAAACTGCGCCGGGCACCTTCGCCAGTGTATCTGAAAAGCCTGCAACCTTCCCAAGTGTAAGAGGCACCTTTGCTAGAAAATCACCCGCCCAGCGAAACTCCCGGTCATCCGCCCACCACCGCGCGGATCCGTCTTGGGATAGAATGCATGCCCCCGGCCATTTCCCGACCATCTCAGCAGCAAGCGCCGCATTCGCATCCTCAGGCCCGGCGAGACGTGCATAGATTGCCGATTCCTCAGGTGCAAAATCGAGCGCCTCCAGTTCCCACCGTGAACTCCCCGCAGCCGCCAGTCGCTCCACCGCCTGCGGCACCGATTCGCAAGGCACCCGCACTGTGAGCCGCGAAACCGGGGCCGGGAATACCTTGAAGGTCGCCTCCGCGATCACCCCGAATCGCCCCAAGCTGCCAACGAGGAACTTCGGCACGTCAAAGCCAGCCGCATTTTTGACCACCTTCGCACCGGCGCGCAGCACACGCCCCTCGCCATCCACAAAGCGCACCGCGAGAATGAAATCGCGAAGCCCTCCAAATCGAAACCGGCCAGCTCCACTCAACCCCGCAGCGATGGTCCCCCCCAGCGTAGCCCCGGCTTCCAAGAAAGGCGGATCCCAAGGCAGGTACTGCCCCTTTGCCGCAAGCGCAGCGACGATCTCCTTCAGCGGAGTGCCCGCAAGTGCCGTAAACGTAAACTCCCCGGGATCGTAATCGACGATTCCCGAAAGCCCGCGCATCGAAACCAGCACATCTCCTTCCGCTGCTCGCGAAAGCCGCGACTTGGTCCCCGCACCTACCGGAACAATGCGCTCGGAACCACGAACAGCAGCCAAGAGTTCATCAATACAGGTGGGAGCAAACATCGCCACTAGGTGGCCCGACCCTCTGCGTGGAGGCAATCGCAAAACCCAGCGCGGGTATTCTTCGTCTCTCTATCGGATGTCATCCTGATGGAGCTTTAAGCGACTGATTCGAGCGGAGCGAGAAAGCCTGACGAAGTCAGCCCGCAGGGCGAGCGCAGCGAGGCA
>JAYUWZ010001284.1:0-2288 GCA_043753265.1 Verrucomicrobiaceae bacterium | reverse complement strand
CCGTGGTGAAATGCTTTAGATCGCACTTCAGTTGCGCGAGGTAACGCGTGCTCAATTCGTCTTCCTTTTTCTGATCAAGGCACGATTGAACCAGCTTCGGGAGGTCTGCGGTTTTCAAAGGGCGGAGATTCCGGCGGGAGAAATCCTTCGCAACCTCGATGATGGAGTGCTGGCCAATAATTGCCCGTGCCTTTACGAACTCATCGACGGCCGCATGCAGAGGAATCCCGAGTGGCTCCAGAGCACGCTGTGCATGCACGTAGGAGTCACGCTCCGCGCCGGTGAGCGTCAGCGCTGCAATCTGTCCATTGTTGATGGAGGTGGCGATCACCTCGGCGCGCGCCTTTGCCTTTTCCAATGACGCTCGCGACTCACGTTTGCGTCGACCAAGGGCGTTCCAGCAGATGAGAAAATGCCGGGAGCCGTTGTTGTCGTATGGTCCCGTTGTTGTCGTACGGTCGAACGGTCACCACGGCAGAGCCGCGTTGAATCTCGATCGGAAATTTCGGAATCCGGGACATCTTTGGCAGTAAACTGACAGTAAATGCGTTTCCGGTTTCGTCAACCGGGTCCTAAAACTTGCTTCAACCCTCTGATATTGAAGAAGTTGCGGGGGTAGGATTTGGCGGTCGTCCCTGCTTAGTTCGGAGCAAAATATCCCGCCCGTCTCTAGTGTCAAGACGCACTGCCTCACTACTCGCGCATACTCCTCCACTACAAATCGCTGGAGGTTTTGCTGACACCTCGGGAGGGGTCAAAAGTCCATGAGAATGTCTCGACACTGCCGGTCACACACATCCACTTCCTCACGAGACCCGATACCTTCATTGCACCGTCGAACGAGCTGACTCCTGAACTGAAAAGCGGGAACCAAATCGGTCGATGGTGTCTTGCTGTGCGGTCGTCTCTTCAGTATCGGAAATCCAGACCATGAAACCCCTCGTTACTCTCGGTGTCGTATGCACTCTGCTCTTTCCGCTCCATTCACGCATGTCCAAGGCTGACGAGAAACCAGCGAACATCAGTGCCGCTAGAACTTGGAAGGTGGGCGAGCCGATCGTGAGCTACTGGGCTGGTCCTGGATATCCCGGTGGAGTTGCATTGAATGACTCAGAAGCGGCGCGACTGGTGGAGGGCGGCTGGAATCTGGTGTGGGCGCACGAGAAAGAACTAGCCGTAGCTCACAAGCATAAGCTGCGTGCCTTGCTGACTGACCCTCTACTTGTCCCTGAAACGATGGATGACCCCAGCAAGCTGGCTGCATTGGGCGTTCTCGTTGATAGGGTGAAGGAGCATCCTGCACTGTATGCCTACCACCTAGTTGATGAACCGAGTGCGAAAGCTTTCCCGGCCCTTGGCAAGCTGGTGGCGTTCTTGCGAGAGCGAGACCCCAAGCACCTCGCTTACATCAACGTGCTGCCCATCTACGCGAACAACGAGCAACTTGGAGTGAAGGGTTCGAGGGTCGAGGCTTATCGGGAGCATCTGCGGCTGTTTGTTGAGACGGTGAAACCAGACTTGGTCAGCTACGACCATTATCAGTTCCGCCGAGGGGACGATGGGCAGGAGTATTTCTTGAACTTGGCAATGATTCGTGAGGCGGCGCAAACGCGTGGAATTCCTTTCATGAACATCGTCCAAGCAAGCTCTTGGGTGCCTGGCTCATTGGCATCACCGGATAGCCCGCGTGTGCCGGTGCCAGAGGAACTACGTTACCTTGCATACACGACCCTGGCTTACGGAGCACAGGCGATCTCCTACTACGTGTATGGATACCCTGCTCACGATGGTGGGATGATCCGTTACGAGGAGGGAGGCAAAAAGACGACTCTTTACGATGCAGCAAAGACCCTCAACCGCGAGTTCGTTGCCATCGCCAAGGAACTGCAACCGCTCCAATCCATTGGTGTGTATCACGGGGGAATGCACCCTATGGGCACCAATGGACTGCCTGCCAATAGTTCGATCACCTTCGACCCACCAATTGCCGATCTGGACTACAAACCTGGCGACCGCGTGCAGGGATTCCTACTCGGCACATTTGGCAAAGCCGGCAGCACGGAGGCTTCACACTGCATTGTCGTCAATCTCGACTACAAAGCAGAAGCCGTTGTGGGTGTAAAGGGGCAGGGGAGTGTTGAGGTCTTCGATGCTGGAACAGGAGAGTGGAAAGCGGCAGGCTCAGACAGGGCGGAACTGAAACTTGCGGGCGGGGAAGGTAAGCTACTGCGAGTAGGGAAATAACGGCAGGGATGCGCCTGAGTGGTGCATACTGATGAATCCTGACC
>JAYUWZ010001283.1:0-2288 GCA_043753265.1 Verrucomicrobiaceae bacterium | reverse complement strand
GCCTTGATGGCAGCGAGAATGACCTCCATCTGGCCACCCTTGCCCTCGTCGAGCAACTGCCAGTCCCAAACGACCTGATCGATGGGATAGGGCACGTTTTGCGCGGCCTCAAAGCCCACGATCTGCTCCACCTGGGCTTCCTCACCCACACTGGGGAGGCGCACCGGGCGAGTGAAGATCACGTGCGAGGCGATCGAGTAATTCACCGGCACGGACCGGAGCCCGAACTCGCTGACGAGCTGCTGGACTTGCAGTTTGGTCTGCGCGACCCGGCTGCTGTCGGCCGCAGGATCGCCCAATATCTCCGCCTGCTTGTAGCGGGTGAGAACGATGCCTCCGGAAGGATTTTTGGTGAACTCGGCCAGACTGATCGTCTGGGTGCCGAGGTTCAGCGTGTAGATGCGGTTTGGTGCGGCCATTCGATTCCCTTATTCGTGCTTAGCGGCTGCCCGGAGCTTTCACGGCTTCGTAGCGATCCCACCAGAGCACTTGGTAAGGAGTCTCGGATTTCTGAACGAGCATTCCGGGCACCTGCTGGAGATTCGGCACGGGCTTTGGTTGAAGCGCCTTCTCCCCCAGCTTCTGGCCCTGCTTCTCCACCACCACCCAGATATTTTCGATCATGCCCTGGTTGAGTTGCTTTCCGCCGGTCGCGCGATCCAGCGAGCGGGGCGACATATACATCACCGAGTAGCGGTTGTTGCCTTTCGGGATGTTCACGTGCGTCACTTCACCAGTGTAAAGTTTTCCGTTGAGCAGCACCATGTACTTGAACGTCAACTCGTCCACGAGCTCGACCTTGTCGATGTCGAACTCGACTTCAATCTCGAGCCACTTGAGGGCCTCGGCGCGCTTGTTGGGAATGTTCACGCTGAACTCCGGCGTGCTCAATACAGCGGGCTGGATTTTGCTGATCTTGAGGTTTTGCTGAGTAATGGGCGCTTGCGCGATGGCACCAAGAGTCAGCAGCGCGAAGACGGTAAGGAAGGAGGTGAAGGATTTCATGATCGAGCGGAGGTGAAGCTCCCGTGCTTGGAAGCGCGGGAAAGTGGGGGTCTTTTTTACGAACGGCAGACAGATGGGAAGGAAAATTTGCTCCACTCACAAAAATTTTAACAAAGATGCGCATTGCATGTATTTACGCTGTGCTGGCGAGGATCCCCGCATTTCCACAGGAAACGCTACGCGCCGAACTCCGCATGAATGCGTAATCCCGCCGTGGCATCGAGCGAAATGGAGCGCAGATTCGGCACCAGTGAGCGGAGGTCCAGCGAGCGCCCTTCCATGGCTGCTAGACGCGGGCGCAGCGATCCGGCGGCCATGTTCGCAAGCATTCCATCTCCCGTGCAGCCAAGCCCGGAGAGCCGCACTTCCATCGCATCGCTCACTTCCACGCGACCTGTGATGGTGAGGGTCGCGGTGAGGAACATGGCCTTCGCGACGGCAACCGCGCGCAGTTCCAGGGCGCGTGGTCCATTCGCTTTTAATTCGACCTTCACGCTTTTGATGTCCGCGCCTTTTTTCTCCGCGGCCTCGCGTGCCACTGCGGTGAGCGCCGCCTCCAGGTCTGCGTGCTTCACCGCGATATCCAGCGTTCCCGCACCGCATTGCGCCAGCGAAAGCGAGGAACCCGCGAGTGCAAAAACAGCATCCGTCCCGCGCAATGCGAGCGTGAAGGGCAGGGTTTCCAAAAAGGCCGGCGTGGCATTCACCGACACCTCACGTGCAAAAAATGCAGGCTTCCCACCCGTCTCCCCCTTCCCGGCTTTTGCGCGCAAGTCGCGATGAAATTTTGCCTTCGTGAGATCGAGCCGCAGTGCGGCGAGGCTTGGAAAATCGCCGTCCAGCGCCAGGGCGGCCGCCCCAATGCCGAGAGGTGCCAGCGCTCCGGTGAGCGCAGCGCGGAGCGTGGCGGTGTCGTGTGGAATGGGATCGAGGTGCAGCATCGTGGAGTAGTGTTCCCCAGCCTCGCCCGAACGCAAGGTTGCTCCCGGAAATTTGTCCCATTCGGGCTCCGTTCTGTTGTTTCCACTTTAGCCACATGAAGCATCCGCTCCTAGTCCTCCTCGCCGTTGCCCCCTCGCTCCATGCGGCGGTGACGCCCGACTCTCCCGCCGATCCGCAGACAGCGGCGGGCATCGAGTTTTTTGAAAAGCATATCCGCCCGGTGCTCGCGCAGAAATGCTACGGATGCCATTCGGCGGAGAGCGGAAAATCCAAGGGGGGCCTGCTGCTCGATACCCGCGAATCCATCCGCATGGGCGGTGACAGCGGCCACGCCGTGGTGC
>JAYUWZ010001282.1:0-2291 GCA_043753265.1 Verrucomicrobiaceae bacterium | reverse complement strand
CCTCACATTCTACGCATCCACTCCGGCACGGGTAGGCGGTAGCGGCGATGCAGCTTCCGCAAGGCGCGTATTCTTTCGAGTGATTCCCGCAGTTCCGCGTTGATCTCTTTCCACTTCAAAGCCCGAAACTCTCTCGCAAACTTCTCCCTTGGACCGGGTGGCAGGATTCGCCGTTGATACATCCAAGCGATCACAGCTTTCCGGCCAGCCGCCAAGGGGCACCCCGCACGCTTCCAATTTTTCACCGTCCGCAGACTCACAGCGTAAAGGGTGGCAAACGTGGCAAGGCGAGGCGCGCAGCGCGTGCGTTGGCGCAATTTGCGGCACTCCATACCCACGGCGGCGAGCGTTCGCCGTTCGTCGGCATTTAATCCCCCGGCGAGCATACGCTCCCCCATGCTCTGCCTTACGGCGAGCAGTGCGGAATTGTATCCACGGCGGAAGGTCGGGCACATTGTCTAAGGTTTGGGCACCGGGAAAAACTGTGTAAATCCACGCCCGGCGAATCCGTTGGAAAGCCGTGTCACAGCTTGATCGAACGTCTCCAGTTGATTGCTTGTGGAGGTAGCTTTCATGTCGAGCACGTAGGAACCAGAGACTTCGCCCGCCGTTTTCACTCCCGACTGCGCATTTTGGCCAATCGAACGAGCGGAGGACGAAAACACTCTGGGAAAGGACATGGAAAACTGTTGGCCAATCACCAAATTTTCATTTCTCCCGCGCAGATATACAGCTTCTAAAAGCACGCCTTCAAACTGCGTTCCTGGACTCTCTGCTTTTGCAATCGTCGTGTAGAATGTGGAACGTGGCCCTGCGACCACATCCAGACGGTATTTTTGCAATGGTACGACGCTATAGAGTTTTGTTCCGTTCAGCGTGAATCCGCCAATTGCGGTCGCTTTTGGAGGCCCGCCAAAGGTGGTGTTTGCATCGAGCACCAAATACCCTTGTGCAAGGAGTTTAGTAACCTTGCCGTTTCCATAAATCGTCTGTCTCCCTACGGAACGATAGATGAGGTGCTCGGCATGCACGGGCACACAACCGATGAGAAGGGACGCGGCTAAAAGTATGGAGCGGATGTGCATGGTAAAACAATGGGGCGGATTCTGTACGAGTGAAGCCTTAAACAAGCCGATCCTTTTGGTTTCGGAGGGCAAAAGGCAGCTATTGCTTGGATAGGCCATAAAGGATTACCCCGAAATTCCCCCAAAGGCAGAGTGTCGCAACGAGGTAAATTGCACCTTTTTGGCACATCGGCCCGCGTGATTCCACGCCCATGCTTCAGTTCCCACAAAAGGTCGGGAAGTCGTGAAAGCATCGAAACAAGTAGTGCTGTCGCGATCCAAATATTAAATTTCGAGTAGAGAAACCACACGGCCCACGCAGTTCCAACCATCGCAAGGATCGTCAGGATTCCATTTGCTGCGCTCATACTTTGCCCGGCTTCCCCATCGTTTGGCGCTGGAGCCGAAACAAAGAGGCCACGGACGATCAGGCCGATAAGGTTCGTTCCGACGAACAGAAAGGCGATCCAAAATCCAAGTGCCTTCAAAAAGAGAACAAGCGTGTCCATGCAAAGGGAGAATGGGCCAGATTGGGCCCAAGTGAAGCCCTAAACCTTTGCACTATCGCGGGGCATCCTGTGCCTGATCACCCGCGCAACATCGTTGGCCCACAACTGCGCCGCCTCCGTTTGGAGCGCGGCCTTTCGCAGACTGCATTTGCTGCACAGTGCCAGCGCATCGGGTGGGACGTAGGACGCGACACGATCAAGCACATTGAAGAAGGGGCGCGCTGGGTTGCCGATATGGAGCTTGTCCTGCTCGCGCAGTGCTTAGGCGTTACGATTGACGCGCTACTGCCTCCGCCCCGGCAGGCCGTGAAGTTGGCGCTTTCTCGGCTCGGAAGTTAGGCGGCAGGAGAGTCAGTGGGCCTTGCTGAAAACTCCTTATAGTGTAAGGGTTCTGCTTCGATCAGCGTATCGTTTTCCTTGCAATATTTTAGGCCGTGATCCGTAAGAAAACAGAAAAAGTTGGAATTCAGCGCGACGTATCTGAGGTCTCTAAGGCCGATCACCCCGTCCATGAATTCCGCGAAATCTGGAGCGCCGGGACCTACTGTGAATCCCCAACGTCTCGAATCGTCATTTCCGAACTGGTATTGCTGAAATTGCCAGAGAGATTTCATCACCTTCCGCGCATTCGCCGAAAGCGTATTGAAGGGCGGCTCGCCACTGGGCTTGGCATTCGCCGCAACAATGGCACCCGAATTTTCCGCGCCGCTAGAATCAG
>JAYUWZ010001281.1:0-2291 GCA_043753265.1 Verrucomicrobiaceae bacterium | reverse complement strand
GTAGCACGCCGGTGAGGGCTCCGGTGGCGATATCCATGGAGATGGTCCCATCTGCATTGCGTGTCGCCGTGAGCGTACCGAGGCTGGTGGGGCCGCTGCCTGTGGTGGCGGAGGCAGGCAGTTTCAAGGATGCCCGGCCAATGGAGCTGGCGGTGCGCAGTTGAACCGTGGCATTGCCCACAGTGGAGATCCCCATGCGCACCCAACCTGCGGCAGCGCCGGTGGAATCATACAGAAGGCCGCTCAATATCCGCGAGTTGGCCGCGGCGGCACTGGCGGTGGCTGTCACATTGCCGCTGTTGCCTGCGGCCGTGATGTACGTGAAAGACCCAGTAAAGCCCGCCGGGACCACGATCGAGCGGCCGTCTGCGGCGATGGTCACGAGCGGGTCGCTCACGCTCACGATTTCGCTGCCTGCAGCCGCAGGTCCGTCATTGGCCAGCGGATAAACACGGGAACCGCCGACCCCCACGCTCACCGCGTCGGCGAGCAGGGTGGCTGGAGGAGGCAGCGCGCCCGTGCCCTGCACGGCAAAGATGTAAGCGGGGAAATCGATATCGTTGCTGTTGACGGTGACGGTGGCAGTGCGGAGGCCTTCCGCGCTCGGGTCGAAGGTGATTTGGAAAGTGGCGCTGCTGCCCGGTGTAATCGGGGAGGAAGAAAATGCGGTGAGCTGAAAATCGGAGGGAGCAGAGATTCCCACGCTGCTGACGGCCAGGTCTTCGGTGCCGTTGTTTTTGAGGGTAAACGTCCGCACGATGCTGCCACTACTCACCAAGGTGGAACCGAAATCGGTGTCGTCCGCAGCGTCTGGGGTGGTATCCCCGCTCGCGATGGTTGTGGCGTTGCCCAAGACATCGAGCTTGGGGCTTTGCGTGGAAACCGAAGTGATGAATGTCGTCAGGAAGTAAACATCGCCGACGCTCGTGGCTGAAATCGGTGCCGAAGTCTGCCCGGCAGTGAGGAGGGAAGTCACGTCCATCACATCCAGATCAATGCCCCCCATGCTTTGCGGCGTGCCAGCCAGGCGGGGCAAATCACCAGCCACGGAAACGGGCGCTCCCAGAAAGCTGCGGGTGCCATTAAAAAAATTGTTCGCAGGATTCTGGTCGTTGCTCAACGTGGTTCCGTTGAAAGTCAGGGCATCTCCCACGCCAGCATTATCACCTTCCATCGCGACGACGCCGAGTTTGGCGGTGAACGGGCCCCCCGGGACTTCAAAGCCAGAGAGTGTGGTATTTTGCGGTGTGGCACCGGAAACGCCGTCCAGGCCGTCGGAGACAGTCAACTGCCGCAGTGGCTCGCCCTCCAGGCGATACAACACGACCATCCACCAACCACCAAAGGTGTTGCTGTTGTTCAGATTGACCCAGTTGACGATGTCGACATCGCTCACGCGGTAGGCACCATTTCCATTGGCCTGCACGATGCTGGTGATGTCGGCGACGGAGCGGTAGCTGCTATTTGGGCCGGTCAGGGTACTAACCGAGGTGACGGAGGCCGTAAAGCCCGAGGCACCGGGACGATCCAGCGTGGCGGTAGTGTCCGAGCCCGGAGCTGACAGCGTGGCGCACCAGTAGAGGTAGGCGTGCGTGACCTGCGCACCGGCAGGCAGGTTCAGCACCGCAGTGGTGCGGGCCTGCGCCGGGGTGATGGTGCTATTCGCCTCTGCCTCACCGTCTGACGGGGAATCGGAGCGCCAAAAAGCGTCTGGCGAGGAGTCCGCAGTGTTGGTGCCGAGAGCGCCCACCGTGCCCAGATCTGGAGCCGGGGTGCCGGCAGCGCCTTCAAACCCGAAACCATTGCCAATCAAGGCAAAATCCCCCCGCTGATTGACCTGCACGCGCAGAGTCGGCGCTGCAGCGAGTTGCACTGGGATGACCGCGCAAAGTGCGAGGAGAGCAGCGCGCTTCAGCGCTGGGGGGACAAATGGGAATCGGAGCTTCATACTTGGGTTGGGTGATGGAGATGAAAGAATAACTGGAGCACCACGACACGCGGTCGTGAGCAACGCTAATTCGGGTGCGGATGACGTGGGGCCTCAGGCGTTTGCGAGAACACCGGAGAATCAAATCCGTGCACCGCTTATGTCATTGAGACGCAAAGGTTCGCAATCTCTTTATGCACAAGGAATGCGATGGGGCGTGATTTAAAGTAGGGCGGATGAAAGGGGAAAGGCGCAAGCAATGTTACGCCAGTTTTTGGAGTGCGGCAGCCCTCTGCCGCTTTGGATGGAGGGTGGAAATTTTGGGCGGGTTGGTAGGGAAAACCATTCAGATTCTTCCGAGCGA
>JAYUWZ010001280.1:0-2292 GCA_043753265.1 Verrucomicrobiaceae bacterium | reverse complement strand
GCGACGCCATGGACGGGTCAAGTCGATTGTCCGGATTGGGTTTCCATCCTCATCGAAGTGGTCGATTTTGAGGGTGCCGAATACTGCCATTGCAACATGGCAGACTAGCTCCTCCACCAATTCCATCATGCCGTTGAAGTCGGAATAAGCCTGATAGGCCTCAAGCATGGTGAACTCGGGATTGTGCCGGCGCGACACGCCCTCATTCCGAAAATTCCGTCCTATCTCGAAAATGCGCGTCATTCCGCCCACCAGCAATCGCTTTAGATAAAGCTCGGGGGCGATGCGCATGTAGAGGGGAATGCCAAGGGCGTTGTGATGCGTCACAAACGGCTTTGCCGCCGCTCCACCTGGTATCGCCTGCATCATGGGGGTTTCGACCTCAAAAAACTCGCGCTTGGAAAAGAAAGCCCGGATTTCATGCACGATCCGGCTGCGATTTACAAAGCACTTCATCGACTGCTCATTGGCAATGAGATCCAGGTAGCGCTGCCGGTAGCGTACTTCGGTATCTTCCAGACCGTAAAATTTCGCCGGAGGGGGCCGCAGGGCCTTCGCTAGCGGTGTCAGTGAGGTTGCTCGGACGGATACCTCGCCCGCACGGGTCTTGAATGCGGTGCCAGTGGCCCCGCAAATGTCGCCCAAATCGAGACTGTCGATGGCTTGGAGAAGTTCTGGGGAGGCTTCTTTTCTCTGCACGTAAAGCTGGATGCGACCGGACCAGTCCCGCAAATCCATGAAGATGGAATTGCCCATGTTGCGAATGGACGCAAGCCGCCCAGCCACCGTCACCGGTTGTCCTTCCGTCAGAGAGCCTGCCGTATATTGAACGACTACCTCACCACATAAAATGGAAGGCGTGAATTTCTGCAAATACGGATCCACACCAGCCTGGCGCAGAGCGGCCAATTTCGATTGGCGCTGGAGCACAAGATCATTAACAACAGGTTCGTTCAACGCGTCAGATTCCGACATTAGTAAAATTTTATCAGCTTGGAATTATTGGGAGCGCTTGTCCCCCAAGCAAGAGAAAAACTTCCCCGCCACAGGCACAACACACCAAGTTCAGATCACCTCGTGCGCCAGCTTCCCTGACAGATGTGATTGCCGTAGCCTCCAAAGCAGTTCCAGTCGTTTCTCCCAAACGAGGCCCGGGGTTCGAATTCAACCGAGGAGCGTCCAATGATGGTGAGTTCCGGGGCAAACGACGGTTTGCCCATCGATAGCTGCACGATACTTTCCAATTTTACGCTCCGACGCGCTCGGCAGCGTTTTCCTCCACGGTGGCAAGAAGTCGCAGCGACTTCAGGACTTCGGGCGTCTTGTAGTGGCGTTTGAGCCCGCTGTCTTTGAGCGAGGATGCCGGCACGTGGATGATGAACTCCGAAAAATGCTTCTCGGTGCCTTTCCGCTGGAGTTCCTGGCCCTTCTTGGTCGCCCAAAACTCTTCTTCGATCAGCGCGAGTGCCCGGGTGGCTTCGTCGGGCCCCAGGTTTTCCTGGCGTGCGAGGACCCATACGAGTTCCGGGTCCTCGGGCATAAACACAGGAAACGGAACGAATGGCACTTTCACTTCCTCTTCCGCGACCGAAGGGTCCACCTTGACCACGGTGTTCAAGGTGCGATCCGGCAGAACGATTTCCACATCCAGGCCCTTGCCCTCTTCGTCCGGCGTCACCTCCACATTTTCTTCGCCGAACTTCTGCTCCAATTCCGCCTGAAACTCCGCCACCGTATTCGGCTCGTTGTCAGGCAATCCCCCATTGGCGCAGAAATCCTCGAACGCCGCGATGCTCTTGTGCATGCGCACTTCCTTCTCGATCTCGTTGTAGATCTCGGTCGCCAGGTGCGGATCTTTCGCCGCCTTGGGCAGCACTCTTTTCAGCAGCTCGAGGAACTGGCCCTCTTTCATTCCTTTGGTTTTCATCGGCGATATGTGGCTTGGATTTTCAGGGGCGCGGTTTCTCTACGGTCGCGACGAAAATCGCAAGGGCATTGCGGAAAAATCTTATCATCTGGTGTGCCCGGACGAGCATCAAGACGAAGCTCGGCGTGCAGTGGGGGGAGGTCAGTGCCCGTAGATGGTCAGGACGTTTTCTCCGATGAGGAAGGAGCCGTTGCCAGCGTTGCGGTCGGCGATGAGCTGGCGGCCGATGAAGGTGAGCACACTGGTGCGGGCTTCGAGGGGGAGCTGTGTGCGGGCCTCCCACTGTGCGGGCGTGGGGATATCCACGATGACGAGGGCGTCGCCCCCGGCAAACTCCCACCACATATCGAACGTGGTCTTTCCGT
>JAYUWZ010001279.1:0-2293 GCA_043753265.1 Verrucomicrobiaceae bacterium | reverse complement strand
GGACATCATCGTCGAGCAACTCGGCGTGAATCCTGAGCAAGTCACCGAAAACGCCTCCTTCATCGAGGACCTGGGAGCCGATTCGCTCGACACCGTCGAACTCGTCATGGCCTTCGAGGAGGAATTTGGCGTGGAAGTCCCCGACGAAGACGCCGAGAAGCTCCAAGCTGTTGGCGACGTCGTGAAATACATCGAGGACAAGCAGAAGTAAGTCGTCCTTCAACCATTTCAAATCTCAACAAGGAACCCGGCCAGTGATGGCCGGGTTCTCTGCTTTTAAGGATATGGTCCGGGTTACGGAATCACCTCGAACTGGCTGTAGAGCCGGAAGTTTTCGTAGCGCTTCTGGATGTCCTCCTGCGTGAGCGAGCGCATGCGCTCGAGGCTGAACTGCTCCACGTTGAAGCTCGCGAGCACCGAGCCGTGCACCACGGCCTTGCGCAAATCGGCAAAGGTCACCTCGGCACCCACGGTGCTGGCGAGGTAGCCCGCGAGGCCGCCGGCAAAGGTGTCGCCCGCGCCGGTGGGGTCGTTCACCTCCTCCAGCGGGTAGGCGCTGCAGGAAAAGAAATCGTTGTTCGGGCCAAAGAGCAGGCAGCCGTGCTCGCCCTTTTTCAGCGCCACAAAGCGCGGCCCCATGGCCTGGATCATCTGGCCGGCCTTGATGAGCGAGGCCTGCCCGGTGAGCAGCCGCGCCTCGCCGTCATTGAGGATGAGCAGGTCCACGCGCTTGATGAGCCGCTTCAATTCCTCCTGCGCGATATTGATCCACAGGTCCATCGTGTCGGCGATGACGAAGCGCGGATTCTCCACCTGGTCGAGCACGTGGTTTTGCAAGTCCGGCCCGATGTTCCCCAGCAGCACGAATGGCGTGGTGGAGTAGGCCTTGGGCAGCACGGGATTGAAATGCTCGAACACGTTCAGCGCGATCGAGCGCGTCTCGCGCACGTTCATGTCGAGCATGTATTCGCCGGACCACCGGAAGGTCTTGCCGGGGGCGATCTGGAGGCCCGCGAGGTCCATGCCGCGGGTCTTGAAATACTCGATGTGCTGTGGCGGGAAGTCCTCCCCGACCACGCCCACGAGATTCACCGGGGTAAAAAAGGACGCCGCCACGGCGCAATAGCTGGCGGAGCCGCCGAGGAGATCGGCGTGTTCTTCAAATGGTGTTTTGACCGTATCGAGCGCGATGGAACCGACAACGAGGACAGACATGCAGGTAGGCTGGTATTTGATTGGGTTTGGTGCGCCGGGATGCGGCGCGGGGCGGGCGGGTTACACGGGGAAAAAGGCGGCGTCCAGCCACATATTGGCCTTCATCATCCGTGGTGGCATGACACCTTTGCCACTCATGTCTTCCAGGGCCTGCTCGTGCCCACTTCGATCAAGGCCGCGCGCAGCGTGGCGAGGCGCGATTCGCTGGTGATCTTCTTCCCCTCGGGGCCGGTGATGTGGAAGGTATCGATGGCCGCGCCGGACTCCGTGGTGATGCGCGCGTAGACGATCTCGAAGCCCGATTTGCCGATGATGGACACCACGTCGAACAGCAGCCCGAGCCTGTCTGGCGCTACGATTTCGATGACGGTGTGCTTCTCCGGGGAGTTGTTTAGCATCACCCGCGGAATGAACTGCAGCGTCTGCTCGCGCTTGATCGCGTGCGAGTAGGCCTTGGCCATCAGCGGATGAAAATTGAACTCCTCCGCCTGCAACGCCGCGTTGAGCAGCTTCTCCACATTCTTGATGTCGCGCTTGTCCTCCACTGCCTTGAACTTCGGCGTGCACACGCGGAATTTATCGAGCACCAGGCCGTCGTCGCGGGTGAAGATATCCGCGTTGAGAATGTTCAGTTCCGTGGCCGAGAGGGCGCCGCAGATGCGCTGCAAAAGCTGGCGGCGATCCCACGTGCAGACGAGCAGCACGCTATGCCCCGCATGCGGCTGCGGCATCCAGCGGACCACGGGCGAGAGCGGATTCTCATCCGAGTTCCACCGCGTCTCCAGGAACTCGCGAAACATCTGCACGTGCCCGGCCACCTGCGCGGCCTTGCCCGTGTGCACGGCAAAGTAGCGCTCGGGCATGCGGGCAAAATGCGCCTCGAGCTCGGTGTCCACCCCGCGCGGCAGCAGTGCCGCCACTTCCTTGCGAAACTCCTCGCGCTCCACCTGCCGCTTGCGGCGGTAGCCTTCGCTGTCCTCGATGTATTGTTTCGTCTGCTCGTAGAGCTGCACGACCAGCGACTGGATCCAGTCGTTCCACATCTTGTCATTGCCCACGCCGAGGCCGTCCGCCGCGG